>JBFGHF010000388.1:0-4701 GCA_041578355.1 Acidobacteriota bacterium | reverse complement strand
TCGAAGTCATCCAGGCTCCATTGACGTGTTCGCTTCCAGAGATCGACGATCTCGGGGTCGTTGGACTCCCATTTCTGGAAGAGTCGGCGAAGATCTCGGGCAAGCCCCCAAGCCTCGCTGTCCTGGCCGATTTTCTGGTAGCGGCTCGCCCAATCATCGATCCGCTGCGCCTCTTGGCTGTCAGCCGCGCACTCCTGTCGCGCCGTCTCCAGCCACCCCGCGAGAGACAGCCACAGGCTCCACACCCAATCGGCGATAGGACGGTGGGCGATCGCATTGAAGGTCTCGGATTGGTCGGTCAGCAGCAGTTCCAAAACGGTCAGCAGGTCTTTTCGCCATTCCCTGTCGCCGTGGTGCTCGGCCAAACCCGCCTCGGCGTGTTGGAAAAGATGAGAGATCGCCCGTTTCCGCAATGACGGCGAAATCCCGCCGGTCAAAAGCGTCGCCGTCAAAGCAAGGGCTCGAGTGCGGTATTCGTCCCCGGCGCTCAGTTTCCCGGCAGCTTCGGCGTAAACCTCACCCAGCCAGCGTCCGCGCTCTTTCGGGTCCCGAGGCTCTTGCCCCCGATGGTATTTGAGGTAGCACCAGAGACATTTGATGACGTGCAGCCCGATATCGCCCAGATAGTTCGCCGGAACCGTTTCAAAGCCCGCGAAGTCCACGATGTTGGTCAACGCGTTGCCCAAACAGACGTTGCGCAAATGCCCGACGTGGAAGGCCTTGTGAGTATTGGGCTGGGAATACTCGATCATCACCTTCTCGGCCTTGGCCTGTCCCCGGCCGAACGCCTCCTTCTCGGCCAGGACCTGGCGAATCAGGTCTTCCGCGACTTGACCGGTCTCGAAGTAGAGGTTGAGGTATCCGTTTTCGGCCGCGACCTTGTGGAATCGTCCTTGGCTCTCGAGACGCCGTTTGATTCCTTCGGCCAGTTCCTGGGCCCGCTCCTTGACGTTGATCCGCCGGCCCGACTTGGCTTCGTCCGAAGCCATCTTGAAGCAGACGGGCGAGGCCCAGCCCCACTGGCCCGAGAAGGGAATCCGCTGTAGCACGATCTGCTGCGGGACAGGGTTCCCCGAGGCTTCGATCGCTTTGCGGAGGGCGTCCTCAACGAGTTCTTTCTTCACAACGAATCGGTCCTTGAACGGCCGGCTGAGGCCGAGTCCGTGAATATACACGAACCGGACGCCCTTCGTGCTCGTGGTGCCCGTGTGGTCCTATTCTCCGCTGCCCGCTTTCGGGATGCCCCGTCGAGACGGCACGAAGGGAACGACGGCCTGGTTGCCCCCGACGTGTCCTTCGTGCCTTGGTGGTTTCTCCTACCGAATCGTCAATCTTTGCCAGCCACCGAAGCCGATCTGCCCCGCCCCGTTGGAGACCGCCACGAACAGGTAGTTCCAATGCTCGGGATCGAATTCGCCCGGCGGAGGCCGATCCAGGGCTGGATCCTCCATCGGGAACGTGAATTCATGATCTAGATAAGCGGCGGCGACACCCGGCGCTACCGGTCCGCCCAGCATCAAGCCGTAGTAGATCAGCGGCTCCAATTCGACGGCCGTCTGGTAGACGGGGTTGCCGGACTCTTCGTCCACGAAAGAGGTGGCGTAGAGCGGAAGGCTGATGACCTCGAAGTTCACTTGATCCAGTGGACCGTCGGGGTCGACCGGCGGCGCGCCGGGTTCGCTGTGGTAAGCCAGATGCAGCCAGGATCCGTGTCCCAGGTTTTCTCCCGAAACCTGGAAGCGGCGTGGGGCGTCGTGGCGCGGTCGGGTTCCCAGTCCGAAGCCTTCGTCGGCTTCGCCGTCAATGATCAGTCCCCATTGAAAGAGCCGGACAGTGTGTATGAAGATGCTCTGCAGGCTGCTGTTGTCCAGTTCCGCCCAGTTTCCCCGGATTCGAGGGACGTCGTTCCAAAAAGTGTTCGCGACCATGGGCAGCAGCCTCAGTTGCCGGGGACGGTCGCCCGGCTCCGGCTGAAATGGTTTTCCGTTGGGAGCGGCGACACGGCGCTCGCTGCCCAGAGGCACGGCTTGAAAGACCAGTCGGTCCCGCTCGTCTCTCAAAGAATCGGCCAGTTCGGTGCGCGTCAGGGCGTGGCTACCGGTCTCTTCCACGTAGAGTCCGCTGACGGGATCGAACCAGTACCCGCTCTTGCCGCCACCCAGCCAGGCCTGAACCGCCAGCCCGGAATTGGCCAGCCGCGCCTGCCTCTCCATGCAAGCCAGGGTGGCCGCGTTGTCCCCACACGCCCGTGAACAGGGAGAAGGGGACGGGCTGTTCTTTGCGGTGTCGACGTTGCCCAGATTGACGGTCACCGGACAGCCCACCAGCGGCCCTACGCCCCAATCCATTTCGTGGACCATCTGGTTGAGGGTCTGGAGATCCTCACAAAAGGAAATCTGGCCGGGAGTACCGCAGATCCGCGACGAAAAGAAAGTCTTGTTGAAGGCGTTGATGGAGGCCACGAAGTTGAACTCGTGGAGCGTCCCCTGCACGATCAATCCCGTGTGGAAGAGTCCCTCCAGACCGGAATAGGGTGAGTCCTTGGGATCGGATGAGCCGTCCACGTCGCGTTTGGCCTCCTTCTGGAAGAGGCCCCGCAAGGCCGCCGACTCGATGGGCTGTCCCACGACGTTCTGCGAGTCGGTGATGCGATTGTTGCTTCCCTCCGGCAGGGCATGGCAGTGGGCGCAGCTGCGCGGTCCGACGGTGTTGGTGATGTGGTAGAACTTGAGTCCGCGGTTGGCGCCGCTGCTGCCGTCGTCGGGAAACTCCCCTCCATTCGGACCTTCGAAGCGCCCGCTCAAACGACGGTTCTTGAGCTCTTTGGGGTTGGGCGGGTAGTGAATCGAGTTGACGAAGGCCTCGTACTGCCGCATCTGCCCATCGCTGAGCTCGCTTCCGCCCAATAGGCTCTCGAAAGCCCCGTTGAAGTCGAGAAAAGTTGCCCGGTCGCCCCTCCAGTGGTAGGGAGCGTTGGTCACCCAGAACTGGTTGTGGGGCAGCACTTCGGAATTGAGCAGACCCTGCAGGGATTGGGTGACCAGCGGACCCTTGTCGGCAGGAAAGTGAGTGTCTGGCACGCCGTCCGGGAGCAGCTTGGGGATCTCGACCGCTTCGCCGTTGGCCGGAGACAGCCTCCAAGGCAGCCGATCGGTGCGGCCGTCCACGTGGCAGCTGGCGCACGAGACCATGCCGTTGCCCGACAGCTTGGCGTCGTAGAGAAACTGTTGGCCTTTCGTCAGATAGGCGGGTCGTGGATCGTTGGCCAGCGAGAAATGTGCACCCTTCACCAGCTCCTCGGTTCGAGGGTTTATGGTCACCACCGAGTTGTCCAGATGATTGAGGACGTAGATTCGCGCTCCGGGGTCGGCGGCAGCCGCCGGGTTGGCCGGCTTGAAGGCCAGGCCCCGGGGACCAGCCAGGGGATTGCCGCCAACAGCGGGGACCTCGATCCGTCGGATCGGCCAATACTCGGGCTTCAAGTCCTGATGGGGCTCGATCACGCCCACCCGGTCATTGCCGAAGGCAGTGAAAAAGGCCTTGCCGGGCCCTTCCGTGGTGGCCATCGTAAAAAAGGCGACATCGGTCAGCATCGACAGCGCGTGGTCTCTTTGTACCGGCCGGGGCGCCACCTCGAGGTTGGCCGCCGGATCGATCGAAGTCAGATTGACGTCGCGGCCCTGGATCTTGGGGTCGCCGCAGGCGTCCTCGACGACGTAGAACGTGCTCTTGACGAAGCCGGTGGGCGCCTCTCGCGCTTCGTCCTCGTTCTGCAGCGTCTGGTTGAGAGCCTCGGCGCCCACGACCAAAAGCCAGCCCCTGCTGTCGAACACCATGTTGAAGCCAGTCGAGCCCAACCCCGTGACGCGAGACGTGGCACGGGCATCTTGCCCGTGATTCTCCAGGGATTCACAGTAAACATCGAAATCAAACGCCGTATTCCCCCCTTTGGTCGCCAGCAACAGCAACTGACCGTCCCGGACCAAAGCCGTGCGAGGTTCTTTAAGCGCGAGGTCGATGAATTCATCATCGCGTCCGTCGGGAGGATCGTCGGTGTCGAATCCGAGCGTCACCTTCGCGGCGACAAGTTCGCGGCCCTGGATGGGCTCGAGCGTCCGGGCGTCGCGCCAGCCAAAGCCGTCCAGCGCCATGTGAGTGACGAAAAAAGTGTACGGGTGGGCCGGAGAGTCGGTGCTGTGAAAAGCGATGTCGAGCGGCTCGTCGCCTACCCAGGTCGTGCGCTCCAGCCTTGCCTGCAGACCGTTCGCAGAGGTGCTCGCATCGAGTGCGATGATGGAGACCGAATCACCCAGGAAATTGGCCGTGTAAAGCCTTTGCGTCTCGGCGTAGTAGCGGATGGAGACCGGCTCGAGCCCTACCCGGATTCGCGCCAGCCGGCGCATCACCGGCTTCTCGACCGTATCCCAGATTTCCACCGAGTTGTCGCGAGTGTTGCATACCGCCAGGTAGTCGTGTCCCGCCAAACGGAAGACCTCGATGGGATGCACTTGCGGGCTCTCGACGTTGAAGTAGTCGGTCCTGCCTTGGCCGAGTGTTGTGACTGTGAGAGAAAAGAGGAAAAGAACAAAGAAGCGGAACTCTCGCATCGGGCACCTCCAGGGGTCGCCCGGAGCCGCTCCCCGAAAGCTGCCCGCGAAATATGCGAAAATTTTAGCACCTAGAGTCTCGCCTGTCCAGTGC
>JBFGHF010000387.1:0-4710 GCA_041578355.1 Acidobacteriota bacterium | reverse complement strand
GGCTTCATGGTGTTGAGCCACACCCTGATGACCGAGGTGCCTCTGTTGGCTTTCTGGACACTGGCCGTGTCCAGATTTCTGCGCATCGCCGAGAGCGACCGCATCCGCCCAGGCGACGTGTTGATCTGTGCGCTCAGTCTCTTGGCGGCCTCTTTCATTTCTCTGATCAGCGTTGGGCTTGTTGTGCTGCTGGCGGCTTTTCTGGTCGTTCAGCGGCTTTCTCTGCACGACCCCGACTCTCGGACAACCCCCTACCGCGTCTTGGGGCTGCTTCTGCTTTTGCCGCTCGTCCTTTGGGTGCTCTGGTACCTGCGCGCCTACCTGCACTACGACCGCTTCTTGTTGGTGCGCACCCTGCAGCACCTGGAGAAGCGCGAGGCCTTCAGTCTATGGCTGATGGGTCAGAAGCTGTTGACCCTGGTCCTCAACACGGGCGCAGCCTTTCTCTTTCCCGCCGCGGTCTGGCTGCTCATTCCCCGGAGGCGGCTCTGGCTTCTCCCTCTCGCCCTCCTATCCTTGCTTCTGGCTTTGCCGTTGGTCCCGCTTTCCGACTGGACTTGGCAGCAGATCAGTCTCCTGGCCGTTTTCTGGTCCACGGGAGTGGTCCTCATCGGCGGATTCTTGGTCCATTGCTCGAGGCTCGCCAACCGCAGCGGGGCGTCACCCGGCAACGCCCTCGCCGACGCCTCCCTGTTGTTCTTTTGGTTCATGGGGATCGGGCTGGCTTACGTTCTTCTCTATCCCAGCGGCTCGGTCCGCTACGCCCTGCTGCTCGGCCCACCGCTGGTCATCGGCTGGGTCCATGGCCTGGAAGGACTCGACCTTTCCCCTTACTTGAAGCGCAACCTGATCTGGCTGATGGTGGCGTTGACCGCCGCTTTGGGATTGACGGTCAGCGTGGCCGACTATCGCTACGCGGGACTTTACCGCAGTCAAGCCAGCCAACTTGTCGGCGACTACGCAGCACCGGGCCGAAGCGTCTGGTTCACGGCCGAATGGGGCTTGCGGCACTACCTGGAGGCAGAGGGGGCCAAGCCTTTGAGACGAATTTCCACCGATCCCGAAGCGGGGGACATCATCATCAAGCCCTACCTGGCTCCGCGTTGGGTCACTCTTTACGACGGCAATACCTACACCGACCTCCTGGAGCAGCGCTACATGGCGCGGGGCTTTCCGGTGCGCACCCAGGACTTCGCCTCCCACGCCGGCTTCTACAGCACCGCCTGGGGCATCCTGCCCTACAGCTGGGCGGGAGAAGGGAACTGGGAGTGGTTCAACGTGTTTCGGGTCAAAAAGAAATACGACGGTCCGGTGCCGGAAGAAGAGAGGCATTATTGAGGGTCGCGGGTTCCTGGAGCGCCGGGCCTACTTCATTCTCGCCGACTGCGGACCGACATGAATGTGGGCTCCGGTGGCGCCGCCTTTCACGGCTCTTCCAAAGGCGATGAAAGGAATGTCGAGCTCCCGGAGATAGGTCATCATGGCCTGCCCCTCCGGGCTGCCGGGGTGGAGGGCCAGGTCAAGTCCTGCCCGGTGATCGAGGCCCAGGCTGGAATGAATCTCTGTCTGCCCGCGGGCGCTGACGGGTAAAGGACGGCCGAAGCTTCTCTCGAAGAAAACGGCGAGAGAGGTGACTTCATCCAGGCTCCAGGTTGCGCGCCCCGGAAACAGCTCCATGACGGGCTCATCCGAGCTGCTCGATGAGGACAAAGCCCGGATCTCGGCGATCAAGTCGGCTACGCGGGTCAACTCGGCCTCGCGGCGGTCGATCGTTTCGCCGTCGGAAGCCCGCTCGGCCTCAGCCTGACTCAGCTCCAGGCGTGAAACCAACCCCTCCTGGAAGAGGCTCCGGAATACGTCGACTCGCTGCGCCCTCTTCTGATGCCGCTCCTGCAGTTTTGTGAGTTCGTCCTCGAGAGCGAAACGGAGCGCCTCGGCCTTGTCCATCAGCTCCGCGGCCGTCCGGTCCGTGCTCTGCTGCTCAAAGGCAGACAGCGGTCCCAGCATACAGCACAGCGCAAGAAGCAAGGCGAGTCGGTGCCCGACGATCATCTCCGCACGCCTCAACCGCCGATCGCCACGAGGTGATCTTCGGTCCGGAAGTACCACCGTCCGTCCACCAATGCCGGCGAAGCCAAGGTCGTTTCTGCCAGTTCATTGACGTGAAGAAGCTCGAATTCGTTGCCGGCCTTGACCACGAAGGTCTGTCCCGAGTCGTTCGTGAAGAAGACTTTGCCGTCCACGAGCAATGGGGATGCCGAGAACCCCTCGCGTTGCGCCTCTCCCAGACGTCCCTGCCAAAGCAGCTCTCCCGAGGACGCGCGAAAAGCGCTGGCCACGCTCACCATGTCGTTGATCGTGTAGAGGATGCCGTCGTGCACCAGGGGAGAGGGTACGAAAGGAGAACCCTTGGAGACACTCCATTTGAGGTGGGTTTGGCTGACGTCTCCCTTGCCGCCGGGCCGAATCGCCAAGGTGGGGCCGGCCCGCCCGGAGGAGCAGAAGACCAGACCGTCGCCGACGACGGGTGTGGGGATCACCTCGAAGGTGCTCCCCGAGACCCACCACAAGGCCTTGCCGGTCCCCGGATCGTAGGCGTAGATTCTTCGTTGGCCGTTGACGATGATCTCGTCCCTGTTGCCCACCCGAACGGCCACGGGAGTCCCCCAGCCGACGGAAGCCTCGCGCTCGGTGCGCCACAGTTGGCGGCCGGTCTTGCTGTCATACGCGGCGATGAAGGCGCCTTCGGCCGAGCGAAAACTTCCCTGGTCCTGGTAAAGGATGATGCGATCCTTGTAGAGCAGAGGAGAACCGGCCGTCCCGTGATAGTTTTTCATCGGCCCCAGACTCTGGTGCCAGACGATTCTTCCCGCCATGTCCACCGCCAGCAAACCCTGGTTGCCCAGATAGGCGTAGACGCGTTTGCCGTCCGTGCTGGGGGTGGCCGAGGCATGGCTGTTCTTGCGGTAGATGCGTTCCGGGGCCGCGGCGCTCGGCGCGGCCGTTTCCCAGAGTTTTCGGCCGTCGTTGCGGTCGAAGCAGAGGATGGCGGCTCTCTTGCCGTCGTCGTATGCCGTCGTCAGGAAAATACGATCTTCCCAAACGATCGGTGAAGAATGGCCACGCCCCGGCACGGGTACCTTCCAGATCACGTTTTGGGTGCTCGACCAGCGGTCCACATAGCCGCTTCCTTCGACCACTCCCTGGCCCGAGGGCCCGCGCCAGCGAGGCCAATACTTGCCGCCTTCGCCTTCGGCCTCGACCATCCGGATTTCGGGATCAGCGGCCGGCAGCGTCGCCGCTTGGCTGGGCGACGTGGGGACCTGGCATGCAGGCAGAACGGCGAGAAAAGCGAATAGCGACAAAGCGAGAGCGGGACGGTACATCGGCGACCTCCAGATTTCAGTCTATCAAACCGCGGACCGCAGACTGTAGACTGCAGACTGCAGGGCGCAGCCTCCCGAAAGGATGAAAAAACAAGAGAAATGCCCCCTCTCACCATCCGAATCAAGAAGAAATCCGACGGCAACGCAGTGCTGGCCTTCCGGCGCGCCGATGGCAGCGTCGACACCACTTCGATTGGCAGGCACGACGGCTTCGGGCCAATCCACGATCTGGCGCACTATGTCGTCGAGACGAAACTTGGGCTGGAGAACGGTTTTCTCGGCCTCATCTCTCAAGGCTGGAACGTACTCGACTTCGAGAAGCCAGGCGGGACCTCGCGGTTGCCCCACGAAGCGGTCCTGGCGGAGTTCATTGCGGGACATCTTTCTCTGGAGGCCGGCGCCGGCCAGCGATTCAGCGTCGACCAATTCAACGAGGTCGCCGCTTCCGCCGCCAAGAATCGTCTCGATTTGAAGGTCCCCAAGCTGACTCCGGAGACAATCCGGGCACTCCGTTCCGGTCTCGAATCCCTGATGCGCCGGTGGTTCGAGTTGCCGACGGGCGAAACTCTCGACCTTCAGTTCCCGTAGATCCGTTCTTCGTGCCCTTCCGGCCTTTGTGGTTCCTCCCACGTTGTGCCTCCTAGTGGCTTTGTGGTTTCTTTGTTCGAGAAGAAGAAAAAAGAGAACCACGAGGTCAGGAAGGTCACGAAGTGAAGGGTCGCCGCCGAGTCCAGCTCATTCACTGGAAGGCCGAAGAGGCTGAAAAACGGACGCGCATGCTTCGGGATTGGGGCTACAGCGTAAAATCCCTCGAGGTGGTCTCGCGGTTCCTCAAAGATCTTCGCGCCGACCCGCCCGACGCGCTGATTATCGATTTGACCCGGTTGCCGGCTCAGGGACGAGATGTCGGCGTTGGGGTGCGCCACCAAAAGGCTACCCGGCGGATTCCCTTGGTCTTCGTGGGCGGCGTACCCGAGAAGGTCGAGAAGATCCGCGAGCAGCTTCCCGACGCCGCCTACTGCGACTGGGAGCAACTCGACCGGACGTTGCGGGAGACGATCGCAAATCCTCCCGTCGATCCGATCGCCATGGATTCCGTTTTCGCCGGATACGCCGGGCGGCCGCTGGCGGCCAAACTGACCATCAAAGCCGGGCAACAGGTGGCATTGATCGGCATGCCGGAGGGCTTCGAGTCCGCGTTCAAACCATTGCCCGATCGGGTAGCGTTGGGTCGGGGTTTCTCCCCGACCGCGGAGTTGGCGATTTGTTTCGTGCGCTCTCTGAAGCATCTGGGCGATGAGCTTGGAGGCATCGTCGACCAAGC
>JBFGHF010000386.1:0-4715 GCA_041578355.1 Acidobacteriota bacterium | reverse complement strand
CTGATTCAAAGGCCGTACCAGACGGTAGTGGCGCAGGAGATACTCGAGCAGGTCGTCCCTCAACACCGTCTCCGGTTCGACATTACGGTAGACATAGAACTGCTTGTGAAAGAGAAGTGGCTGGTTTTCCGCCTGGGCTTTGAACTCCTTGGGCAGCACCTTGTTCCGGGCGCCTTGAAGCTCGCCGTAGCTCGAGCGAAACTCCTTTTTTTTGAGGAGCTTGTCCAGCTCCTGGGGATGGTCGGCGATGTGCCGCCGCAGCCGATAAAGGCTCTCTTTGTCCATTTCGTAAGCGCCACCCGCCAGGGCCGCCGTTTCGGGTCCGAAGTGGACGTAGAATCCCGGCAGACCGCAGGAGCCGCCGGGCCGGTGAATTCTAGCCGCCATGTACTTCGTGTAGGGGGTCTTGTCCTTGGAAAAGCGAATATCGCGATTGATTCGAAAGAGAGCTTTTCTGGGGTCGACCGCCATTTCCGGGTCCATCCGCTCCATGTGCCGGATCAGGTCGGTCGTCATCGCCAGGAAAGGCTCGCGAACCGACTTTTGGTAGCGCTTCTTGTTGGCGTGAAACCACTCTTTGTTGTTGTTTCGGATGAGCTCGCGAAAGAACTTGAGGTAGTCTGCTGTGAAGTAGGACATGAGTTTCTCCCTGTTGAGTCTGCAGGTGGGAGTCTACAGGCTACAGGGCCTGTTGCCCAAATCGAATGAAGCCAGACGGGCCGGGAAGAAGCGAGTTTGATTCGGGTGGCAGCGTCTGCCGTCCCGGCTGGGACGGGCTGAAAATAGCCCACCGCTTCAGCGGTGGGTGGAAGGAGATCCAGCCTCCCCCCATAGTCCCGTAGGGACGGCTGAAAAACGGTTGTTCCCCGCGGTTTCAATCGTCCCTCCGGGACTCCGAACTCGGCTGGATTTGGTGCCGACACCCCAGACAGAGCCGCGATCGTGAGAACGCGGACAAGGCGCAGCGAGGGTTTGTCTTCGTTCTCATCAACGAGGCCTGTCAGAGTCGCTGGCCCTGGATTCGGGCAACACGCCCTCACCAACGAAGTTCTCTCAGCGTCCCGGGTCCGTCCTCGAGAAGCGGGAATGGCGGCGCAAGCGCCGTTTTCGCGCCCTGCGCCTGGGTGTCGTGCTAGCATCCGAGCTGAAGAAAATTGCGGGAGGAAGCCATGTCACCATCCTTCGCCAGTTTTGTCTTGCTCGCCCTCTTGCAGCAGCCGGCGAGCGATCCCTCCAGCCTGGACGGGATCCGGGCTTATCTGAAGATCTCCGATCAACTCTCCACGGGCGGCCAGATACAATACTCGGAAATACCCCTTCTCAAAGAAGCGGGCTTCGAAGTGGTCGTCAATCTGGCGCCCGCTCGCAAGGAACGCAACGGGGAAGAGGGTTATTTGGTTACCGAGCAGGGCATGACCTACATCCAGATTCCCGTCGATTGGCAGACTCCTTCGCCGCGGGATCTGCAGCTCTTCTACGATGTGATGAAGGCCAATCGGGACCGCAGGGTCTTCGTCCACTGTTTCGCCAACATGCGGGTTTCGGCATTCGTCTATCTCTACCGAACCCAGGTCGAGGAAACCGAGGAAGCGTCCGCTCTCGCGGATCTGCACAAGATCTGGAACCCCGATTCGCAGGAGCAATGGAAGAAGTTCATCGAGGCGGCCAAGGCGGCGGGCCGCTGACGGCTTACTGCGACGGGTTGCGGAGGCAAACCGGACACGCCGTTGGCACCCAGCGTCCAACCGTCAGCCATCTCTTCCCCAGCGTTTCCGCTTGTCCTCCATGATCCTCCGCATCATCCGGTGAAGCCTCTTGTTCTGTTGCTTCTCTTCACGCGCCAGGCTTTCATCACGTCTGCGGGCCTGAAAACCCAGTTCGCGCTGCAGTTTGAGGTAGTTCTCGAAGCGTGCGGGATCAAGCCTGCCGGCCGCCAGAGCTTGTTGGACAGCGCAGCCCGGTTCGTGTTGGTGGCTGCAATCTCGATAGCGGCACTGCTCGGCGTAGTCCTCCACGTCGGAAAACGTTCGCTCCAGACCTTCTTCGGCTTGCCAGGGCTTGAGCTGCCGAAGTCCCGGGGTGTCGATCACCAGGGCTCCGCCGGGAAGGCGCAGCAGCAACTGTCGGGTGGTGGTGTGGCGGCCTCGGCCGTCCGATTCGCGGATTGCCGCCGTCGCCAAGAGGTTCTCTCCCAGCAGGCGGTTGACCAGCGTCGATTTCCCTACGCCTGATGACCCCAGCATGGCCAGGGTGTGTCCCGAAGTCAGGTAGGGATCGAGGGTGTCGAGTCCCTGGCCCGTGAGGCAGCTGACCGCGTGGACGGGAACACCGCCCGCAACCGACTCCGCCTCGGCGAGACGAATGCCGACATCGGGCATCAGATCCGATTTGGTGAGAACCACGACCGGCCGGGCTCCGCTTTCCCAGGCAACGACCAGGAATCGTTCCAGCCGGCGGAGGTTGAATTCCTCGCTGACGGCCGTCATCAGGAAGACCGTGTCGATATTGGCGGCGATCACCTTTTGGCGAGTTTCCCGGCCCGGCGCTTGACGCAGGAACTGGCTGCGGCGCTGGAGGATTGCCCGAATCAGACACCCGTCCTTTTCGGCGCCCGTTTCAATCGCCGCCCAGTCGCCCACGGCCGGGGGCTTGCCCTCTTGGAAAAGGCGTCCCGCCATCGTTGCAATTCGCTGACCTTGTCGAGTTCGAACCGTGCACTGCCTCAGGTCGATGGCGAGGACGCGGGCGGGTTGCCACCCTTTCCGATAATAGCGAGCGAATTCCTCCTCACGGCGCTGGTCCCATCCCCAGGCGAGAAGAGAATCCTTTGGTGTTCGTTCGTCTGAGTCCATTTTCTCCGTTCCAATGAGTGACGCACGACGATGGCGCGTCGTGCAGGCTGTTCTTTCTGGTTTGGAAAGTAGAGAAGGCACTCCAGGCCACACCTGTCCCCAGAGGTTGTCAGGCCCGGCTCGGAACGCTACGACTAGACAATCATAAGCACGCGGAGGCGAGGATAGCCGTTGCAGGCAAGAGAATCAACTCTCTCATCGCCAGACACGAAATGCGATGCAAACCCGGCGATGCCCAGCCAACGACTCCCTACTCCCCGATTCCGAAGAGGTGATGCTGGCCCCGAATGAACATCATCCCGCCGGCGATCGCGGGAGTGGCCATCAATGGCTCGCCTATCGAATTGGTGGCCAGAATCTCGAATTCGCCGCCCACCCGGATGACGAATACGTCGCCGTCTTCGCCGGAGAGATAGAGACGGCCGTCTGCAGCGACGGGTGACGCGCTGAAGCCTGCGCCTTGGTGGGGGATCCGCTGCCGGTAGACGTCTTCACCGGTTTGCAGGACGTAGCAATCCAACACACCGTGGTTGGCCAACACGTAGAGGTGCTCACCGTAGATGAGCGGCGTCGGCATGTAGGAGCCCCTGCCCGCTTTGCTCCAGGCCACCCAACGGTTCGAAGACTGGCCGTTGGCAAGCGTGATCTCACCCGAAGCGCCGGGACGGATGGCGAACAAGGGGCGCTCCGGGCGACGTCCACTGGCGACGACGATGAGGTCTTTCGTAAAGATGGGTGTGGGAGCCGTGATTTTCGAGCTTCCTCCCAGACGCCACAGTTCGTTGCCGGTCAGGGGGTCGTATCCCCGGATGAAATTGGAAGCGTTGCTGATCAGTTCGTCCCGCCGGGGACCGGGGAAAATGGTGGGCGTTCCCCAGGAGGGCAATTCGTCGCGCACCGTACGCCAAACCGTGTCGCCCGTCTGGATGTTGGCTGCCAGCAGAAAGGATTCATCCTGGGTGTCACACTGGACGATCACCAGATCGCGGTAGATGATCGGAGAACTCGCGGGACCCCATTCGTAGGAACGCAAGTTGTAGGCTCCCATGTCCAGTCGGCCCAAGTCCTTCTTCCAGAGGAGCTTACCTTGCATGTCGAAGGTGAAGAGGCCCTCCCCGCCGAACATCGCGACCAGGTAACGGCCGTCGGTGGCGGGGGTGGCGTTGGCGTAGGTGGCCTTGATGTGACGCTTGGTGCGTGGCTCGCCCTTGTGAGCCGTCGTCTTCCAGATGACCTCCCCGCTCTGGGCGTCGAGAGCATAGACCCGCCATTCCTGGAGCGAACGGTCGGAAGAGGCGTCCCCGTCCCCGTAGAGACCCGGCCGGAAGGTGGCCCCGGGCTGGCCGCTCACAGCCGTGGTGACGTAGACCCGGCCGTCCCAAACGATGGGACTCGAGTGTGCCAATCCCGGGATTCCGACTTTCCAGCGGACCGAACGGCCCGACTCGGCGTCCCACTCAAGAGGCAGCCCCTGGCCGTCGGAAACGCCCGAGGCATGACTCCCGCGGAACGAAGGCCAGTCGTTTCTCGGTTCAGAGGCAGCGACGAAAAGGATCGAGGCAGTCAGCGCCAGTGCAAGTAGGCAACGATGTATCCTGGAGTCGCCGAAGCTTGATCTCATGTACCACCCTTGTGTCCCCACCGGGGGCTGCCCCTCCGCTCCTCGACCTGCTCGCTTGCCCCTCATTTCGCCCGGCTTCCCCAGCCAAAACGAATCGTTTTGAGGCCGGCCGGCGGCCAGATTCGCCAATTCTCCAAGCTCTCATCACTCCTCGCCATTCACAGGCCACCACCAGAAAGGCTCGATGGCTCTTTCAGTGGGCCAGACCTGTTTCAGTGTGTCTCCCTCGAAAAGCTCTCCGT
>JBFGHF010000385.1:0-4720 GCA_041578355.1 Acidobacteriota bacterium | reverse complement strand
GTTTGCGAACTCAGGAACGCAGTTCCGAAATAGCTTCTCATTCGGCAGTCGTGGGATCGATCACCGAGCGAACTTCGGCTACCGAGTTGGCGGGGAATTCTCCCATCTCGGCGTGTTTTCGGACGGCCGCCTCGTCCGGGGCGATGTAAACGCAGTAGACCTTGTCGTCGGTGACGTAACTGTGGACCCACTGAACCCGAGGGCCGAGTTGCTGCAGCACGCTGCACGATTTCTGCGAGATGGCTTGCAACTGTTCCGCCGAGAGCGTCCCGGCTCCCGGGATGTTTCGCTCGATTACGAATCTAGGCATGGGTGCACACTCCTTTGTGTCCAGCTGTGTCCATCCGAGACGATCCATGGGGCCACGGGGGCGATTCTAACGTCACATCAAGCCGTTTTCCAGCTCACAAAAACGGGAAACAGCCACAACTTCGGGAACACCCGTCGCTCCTCTTTCGTCGGCGGTTGCAGAGGTGCGTCTCCATCGCGACTTGCCGCGGTCTGTGACGGCCTCAGAAAGAGGTGTCGTTTTGACTTGGCCGACCTTGATGCTGACTGGATTGCTCGCCCTGCCCAGCCAGGCTTGTGCTTCGCCGCTCGACAATTGGCCAATCTCCACACTTCAGGAGCAGGGCTTGGACGCGGACGCGATCGAGCACCTGGCCGCGGAGATTCGACGGGGAGAGTTTCCCGACCTGCACAGCCTGCTGATCGTCCGCAACGGCTACCTGGTCGCCGAGGAGTACTTCAACGGTTGGGATCCGGAGCGTCTGCACAGCCTCCAATCGGTCAGCAAGAGCTTTACATCGGCACTGATCGGCATCGCCGTGGAGCGCGGTGAAGTCGGGATCGAGGAGAAGATTCTCGACATCTTCGAAGATGTCAAGGGAATCGATAATCTCGACCGACGCAAGTCGGCCATGACGCTTCGCGATCTGTTGACCATGCGCAGCGGCACCGACTATCACGAGTCGGGCAGCAACTCCCCCCACGATCAACTCAACCGGCTGAGCCGCGGCTGGGACCGGTTCGTGCTCGACCGGCCCATGGTTCGCGACCCCGGCACACACTTTCAATACGACAGTGGCGCCGTCATATTGATGTCGTCGATCTTGAGAGAGCGTGCGGGTCTGCACGCCGACCAATATGCCGCCCGCCATCTGTTTCCCCAGCTCGGGATCACGGAGCATCGATGGTTCAAGAACGACGAGGGACATCCCCACACCGGGGGTGGGCTCTACCTGCGTTCCCGAGACATGGCCAGGTTCGGTCTCCTTTATCTGCAAGGCGGGACCTGGGCCGGAGAGCAGGTCGTTCCCACCGACTGGGTGCGTGAATCGACCCGCAGGCAGGTCCGATTCGAGCCCCGGCGCGGGCGTTCCGTGGGTTACGGCTATCTCTGGTGGATTCTCCCTCCCGACCCTTCCGGGGAAGGCAAGCAAGACATCTACGCGGCGATGGGATTTCGGGCCCAGTACATCTTCATCGTTCCTGAGCATGAGATGGTGGTCGTGGTGACGGGCGCCACCCGTTCCTCCGCCGATCAGCGCCGGCCTATCGATTTTCTCTACACTCACATCCTGCCGGCGGTTCGACGAGGGGAGTAGTCCGGCAGGGAAGTTTGAAAGGCCTCACCGCCACTCAGGCGTCTGATCTGCCTTCGTGAGAATGGAGCTAACCAAGTGTTAAGCTGAGAGGCCGATGAACGAGAACTGGAGGGGTGCCCGGCGGGTTGTCGTAAAGCTGGGAACGAACATCGTAATCGGTTCAGACGGCAGACTGGCTCGGGAGCGCCTGAAGGCAATCCTGGGGGACGCCGGCCGGCTCTGGGCCGAAGGGCGAGACATTTTGATCGTCTCTTCCGGCGCTGTCGGTTTGGGCCGCGGGCGATTGGCGCTCGAGGGGCGTCCGGAGCGTCCCCTGAGTTTGATTGAAAAACAGGCTTGCGCGGCGGTCGGTCAGGCGCTTTTGATGGACGAGTACCGCCGGATGCTGGGCGCTCACGGGATCGGCACCGCCCAGATACTCCTCACTGCCTCCGACTTCTCGGACCGGACTCGCTATCTGACGCTGCGCAGCACCTTGGAAAAGCTGCTCGAGTTGCGTGTGGTGCCCGTCATCAATGAAAACGACACGGTCTCGACCATGGAACTGGACGAAGGTGTCTACGCCAAGAGCTTCGGCGACAACGACAAGCTCTCGGCCCTGGTGGCCGCCAAACTGGAAGCCGACCTTCTCCTTCTCTTGACCAACGTCGAGGGGATCTTCGATTCCAATCCTGATCGCTCCCCAGACGCGACACTCATCCCTCGGATCGAGAGTTTCGAGCAACTGACGGAGATTCGAACAAGCGGCAAGTCCAAGGACGGGCGCGGGGGGATGACGGCCAAGCTGGAAGCGGCGCGTCTGGCCGCCATCAGCGGCGTCACGACGGTGATCTGTTCGGGAATGAATCCCGGCGCCCTGTCCTCCATGACCGGACCGGAGGATGAGGCGGCCCACCCGGGAACACTGGTCGTGCCCCAGTCCCGCCCCACCCGGCGCCGGCAGTGGATCGGACTGGCCGCGGGGCGCTTCGGCATGGTTCGGATCAATGAAGGAGCCCGCCATGCGCTCGTCGAAAGACAGACAAGCCTGTTGCCCGTCGGAGTCGTCGGCGTAGAGGGCGCCTTTCAAGCCGGTCAGGTGATCAGCATCCTGGACGAAAAGTCCCAAGAGGTGGGCCGCGGGATCTCCAACTTTTCGTCGGAGGAGCTGGAGAGAATCCGGGGACTGTCGAGCCAAGAGGTGGCCGAGCGGGTTGCCGGCGGCGCGCGAAAAGAAGTCGTTCACCGCGACAACCTGGTGATCTTGCAGGAGCACTTCGCCGTTTGACGCTTAGCGCCCGCCGCCTACGGCCTACCGGTTGCCTGCGAGTCCGGAGACTTTTGCCATGTTATTCTGCTGGCGGGCGACCGGGTAATGGCTGGAACCACATCTTTTCCGCGTGTGGCTGTCAAGACCTTCGATTCACCGACCATCATGACGACCAAAACGAAAGACCTTGAAAGCACCCTCCGCAGGAGCCGGTCAGCCGCCCAGGCGATGGCGGTCATGGCGACGGACCGCAAGAACAAGGCACTGCGAAGGCTGGCCGGATTGATCGAGGCCAGGCAGGACTTTCTGCTTTCCGAGAACGCCCGGGACCTCGACGAGCAGCGTGATCGAATCTCCCAAAGCCTTTACCAGAGACTGGTCCTCAGCGAGTCGAAACTGAGCGGGCTGATCCAGGGGATTCTCGATGTCTGCAACCTCGAAGATCCCGTCGGGCGGGTGATCTCGCGGACCGAACTGGACGAGGGTTTGACGCTCGACAAAGAGACGGTCCCGATCGGCGTGGTGGGGATCATCTTCGAGTCGCGGCCCGACGTCGTTCCCCAGATCCTCTCGCTGATCCTCAAGAGCGGCAACGCCGTGGTGCTCAAGGGAGGCAGCGAGGCGGTCCACTCCAATCGGGCCTTTCTCTCCGTGGTGGACGAGCTCAACCGGCACTGTCCCTGGCTTCCGCTGGGCTGGGCCGTGCAGCTCGATTCCCGCGAGGACGTCTGGGAAATGCTCCGCCATCCCGAGTTCCTGGACCTGGTGATCCCTCGCGGCTCGAACCAACTCGTCCGCTCCATCATGGACGCCAGCCAGGTCCCCGTGCTGGGACACACCGAGGGGGTCTGCCACCTCTATGTGGACGCGGAGGCCGACCTGGAGAAAGCGGTGGAACTGGCCGTGGACGGCAAGGCTCAGTATCCCTCGGCCTGCAATTCGATCGAGACTCTGCTGGTCGACCGGTCCCTGGCCGACCGCTACCTGCCGCGGGTGAAAAAAGCCCTCGATGCCGTTGAGGTTGAGTTGCGGGGATGCCCCGAGACATGTGAACTGCTCCCCGGTATCCAGGAGGCGACCGAGGACGACTGGACGACCGAGTACGGCGACCTGACCCTGGCGATCCGGGTGATCGGAGGTCTCGACGAGGCCGTCGATCACATCAACAGCCACGGCTCTCACCACACCGACGCCATCGTCAGCGAGAATCCCGCGACCCGCGAACGCTTCCTGGCCGCCGTCGACTCGGCCAGCGTCTTCGCCAACGCCTCGACCCGATTCGCCGACGGCTTCCGCTTCGGCCTGGGCGCCGAAATCGGGATCAGCACGGCCCGCACCCACGCCCGCGGTCCCGTGGGTTTGGAAGGTCTGGTGATCTACAAGTACAAGCTGCGGGGCGACGGCCAGATCGTGGCCGAGTACTCGGGGCCTGAAGCGAAGCCGTTCCGCCACCGTGCCCTGGCGGCCGACAACGAGCCGTAAAATCCAAATGATTTCAATTCAAACAGCCCTTTGGGCAGGGTCAGAGCTTCAGAATTCAGCAAGGGTCCCCCCTGCCCATCCTGGCGGTTCACTGCCCACCCATCCCGAGATTCCCGGGGATCCGTAGCGCGAGCGCGCAGAACCGCAGAGGTGCGCGGAGGGCTGAGTTTCGGTTGTCGCCACAGCCGCGGCCTCAAAAGCTCCAGAGGCGGGGAATGAAGATCACCGAGAGGATCCAGAAGATGATGCTCAACGGCACGCCCGTGCGCAGGAAATCGGTGTATTTGTAGCCGCCGGGGTTGTAGATCATGGTGTTGGTCTGATAGCCGACGGGCGTCGAAAACCCGGTCGAGGCGGCAAACGTGATGGCCATCAGAAAGGG
>JBFGHF010000384.1:0-4720 GCA_041578355.1 Acidobacteriota bacterium | reverse complement strand
GGAAAAAGCTCACCTCTCCAAGGAAAAAAAGCACAGGCAGGATGCCTGAGCCACCTTCAGTACCCCAGATCGTCTGTCGGGTAGACCCAGTAGACGGCCACCGAGGCGATTGCGGCCACGACCAGAGCGGCCGCGACCGTGCGCTGCCAGACGGGTCGACTCCTCAAAGCGCCCAGCATCGCGACCCACCCCCCGAGCGGCGAAACCCAGAGCAGGGCGGCCGCCTCTCGCGGCACCTCGGCATAGAACAAGCCCGAGACCCAGAGCCCGCCCAGCAGGATCACCGTCACCGGGACCCCCGGACCGAAGCTCTCGCCAATAGCCACTGCCAGAATCACCAGCAGGCCGGCGGTCAGTGAGGCCGCCAGGGCCCCGGCCATTTGACCCAGGAACGCGCTGTAGGAGAAGACCAGGACGAAGCTGCTTGCGACAACCGCCGGCAGAAGGGTCACGATCGCTGAAGGCGTCGGGAGCCGATCGGAAAGGACCGACAAATGGGCCCAAAGCGCCAGCCAGAGCAACGCCAGTCCGCCCAGCCAGAGCGCCGAATCAAGAGCCGGCCACCGATGCAGGACCATCGGCGAGAGCAGAAACCAGAGTGATGCGGCCACCAAGATGAACCGTACCACCCAATGGATGATCGAATGGTCCGAGAGCCCAACCTGGAAGACTCCCGCCAGCATCGCTGCAAAGGCCAAGTAAGGAAGCCACTGCGTGACATCGGTGGGAGGGAAATCGGGCCATCCGGTGAGCCCCAGTTGGGCGGCCCCGAAACCGGCCGCCAAGGCGATCGGCCAGCCCCAATCCCGTCGAATCAGAAAGAGAACGACGGCGGTCAACACAGCCGGCAGGATGGTCCCGGCAGCCAGCATCGAGGTCATTTCCGGGATCCTTCCTGCTCAATCTCAATCCGGGTGCGCCCCCACTCACCCCGGCGGGACATTTTCGCCCACGGGACACGATGAGGGCGGTCAGGTCGATCACACTTCGAACCGTCGGCTGCGCCTACTGAGCGATCCCCTCAACGTCGATCGTGATCTTGACCTCGTCGGCCAGCACCGCAGCCGTGCCGTAGTCGACGTTGAAGTCTCTGCGATTGATCGTGAAGGAAGTCGAAAACCCGGCCCGTCGGCCCTGCCGCACCTCCTTGTCACCGACCAACTCGACATTCGCGGTGATCTGTTTGGTGATGCCGCGGATGGTCAAATCACCCGTCACCTCGAAGATGCCCTCTCCATTCTTGCTCACGCTGGTGCTCTTGAATCTGAGTTCGGGGAACTGACTGGCCAAGAGAAAATCGGCACTGCGGATGTGGGCATCACGGCGCTCTGAATTCGTGTAGACGCTCTCTGCCTTGATTGTGAGGTCGATCGAGCTCTTTTCGGGCGCCTCCGAGTCGAAGACGAAACTCCCCTCAATCTCGTTGAAGCGGCCGTTGTAGTAACTGACATCGAAGTGCTTGACTCGGAAAAGAGCCGTGCTGTGGACAGGGTCCACTTTGAACTCGGTCGCCAGCCCCGTGACTTGAAATGCCGCGAAGGCGATAAAAAGAAGACCCCACCGAAAACCTAACTTCATCGTTTACTCCCTCTTGTCTCTCAATGGTACTCCCTAACCGCCCCGGCTTGGTGGAGCGGTGGAACAGGGGTGTCAACCCCGGAACAGGAGCGCCTCTTGTCAATCCGACCCCGAGGGCTTTTGGCGCCCTCCGCAATTGAGGGGGGCGACATGCCCATCAGGCCTATCGAATCTAGGGATGTTGCTAGCAGAACAAAGGTTTCTCCAAGCGCCGCAGGCTTGTCGCTCCGGGCCCAAGCTGCACTGAGCAACCGGGTGGTGAGCCGATTCTGTCGGGCGCGAAACCTCAGGATTTCGAGCGTCGAAGCGAATGGTTGCAAAACGGCACCCAGGCGTTCCGAATGACTTCCCCGGCCATGTAGAATAGCCACTTCGAATATCGTGAGACCATTGCCGCTCCTCTTCATACTGGCGCTCTCCTCTTGGGCCCACGCTTCGGACCCCGCCGAACCAACCATCACCCCCACCAGGATCGAATCCGAAGAGGCTCCCAGAATCGACGGCGACCTCGACGATCCGATCTGGCGGAACGCCTCCGTGGTCGACAACTTCATCCAGCGCGAGCCCCACGAAGGCGAGCAGGCCAGCGAAAGGACCGAGGTCCGCATCCTCTACCACGAGAAAGCGATCTATTTCGGGGTCGTCTGCTACGACTCCGAGCCGGAGAAGATTCAGGCGACGAGGATGCGCAGGGACGACGAGTTGGAAAACGACGACACCTTCTCGGTGTTGCTCGACACCTTCCACGATCACCGCAACGCATATCTCTTTCGCAGCAATGCGCTGGGCACAAAGTTCGACGCACTGATCACCGACGAGCAACGCCAACTCACCAAGGAGTGGGACGAGAAATGGGATGCTGCCGGACAGATCAACTCCAACGGCTGGACGCTTGAGATCGCCATCCCCTTCAAAAGCCTGCGCAGCGCTAGCGGCAGGGAGCAGGCGTGGGGGATCAATTTCGAGCGAGTCATCCGGCGCAAGAAAGAAGAGGTCTATTGGACGGGACACTCGCGCGACTATGAGTTCTGGAACGTCTCTCAGGCCGGGATACTCTCGGCCTTGTCCGAGGAGAAGACCGGACTCAGACTGCGCGTCAAGCCTTACGGCCTGGGCGGCTTTTCGCAGCTCCCCGAGGAGAATGTCGCAGGCACCCGACTGGAAAACGACTCTCAATTCGGGTTGGAAGTCGTCAAGGCCTCGATTACGCCTTCCATCACCGCCGATTTCACTGTCAACCCCGATTTCGCCCAAGCCGAGGTCGACGAGTCCCGTTTCAACCTGACCCGGTTCAGCCTTTTCTTCCCCGAGAAGCGCGAGTTTTTTCTGGAGCGCGCCGGCATCTTCGACTTCGGGACTCCTCGCCCCCAGTTCTCCCGCCCCACCGAAGTCCTGGTCTTTTTCAGCCGGCGGGTGGGACTCGAGGAAGACGTCAACATCCCCATCACGTCGGGTGCACGTGTCACCGGCGAAACGGGAGGATTCCAGTTCGGATTCCTCAACGTTCTGACCCGTGAAAAGGACGACTTCGCCGGAGATCTCTCCACCGTCTTTCGAGTCAAGAAGAACCTGCTCGAGCGCTCTTACGTGGGAGCCATCTTCACCGACCAGCGGGTCCGATCCTCCGACTCCTTCAACCGCCTGGCGGGCTTGGACGCCAACTTCGTGCTCTTCGACAAGCTGACCGCGCGCGGCTACTGGGCGAAGAGCGAAGAACAAAACGCCAAAGACGACAATGCCTCCTACCACGCTCTATTGGCTTGGGACAGCGACCGGCTGGAAGCGAATCTGGAGCGCCTTCGAATCGACGAACGATTCGATCCCCGTCTGGGCTTCGTGCAGCGCCAGGGAGTGGTGAAGAATCGAGCGAGACTGGTCTGGAAGCCCCGCCCCAAGAACAGCCGCCTCATCCGCCAGTTCCGCATCTCCAGTGAACATACCTGGTTCACCTCTCAGAAGGGCTTTCTGGAGAGCCGCGAAAACGATCTCTTCTTCGGCGCGACCTTTCAGAGCGGCGACTTCATCGGAGGTTCGATCAACAGCAAGACCGAAACACTCGACGAGGACTTCGAGGTCCACCCCGAAGTGACGATCCCAGCCGGAAATTACCGCTACAAAGACTTCGTCCTCTTCGCCCGCACCCATTCGGGTCGGCGCGTAAGCGGGACGTTTCGAGCCACCGTCGGCGGCTTCTTCGGAGGCGACATCCTGGCCACCGAATTGGGACCGGAGATCAGAATCAACCGCAGATTCTCGGCCTCGGTCAACTACGGGCTCAACAAAGCCTCGCTCCCACAGGGCGACTTCACGGTCAACGTCCTCAACACACGCCTCGACTTCAATATCAGCAACCGGCTCCTCACCAGCACCACGTTCCAGTACAACAGCGCCGACAACGAAATGCTCGTCAACTGGCGGCTCAACTACATCTACCGGCCCGGCGACGACCTCTTCATCGTCTACAACGAAGGCCGCGACTTCAGCAGCGGATTGCTGACAGGCTTGATCAACAGGACGCTCTTGGTGAAGTTCACGCACTCGTTCGATTTTTGAGATTCCAGTCTCGTCTTTCGTCTCCTGTCCAGAGTCGGACCGGAGACCGAGGACAGAAGGCTTCCCAACCGTGGACGGTTGACTGTAGACTGTAGACAGTCGACTACCTTTGGAGCCCCTATGGACACACCCTACACCCTCTCCTTCGAAGAGTTTTGGCCCTGGATGGCCAACCACCACAATTGCATCGTCCGTGCAGGCACTTCCGAGTGCATGCTCTACGATGATGAAGACCTCCATTGGCACTTCGCAGGCGGTGACGAAGGACAGTGGTTCGTTCAGTTGGTGCGAGGAAAGAGGTTGATGGGCGAGCTGATGGTAGACCCCGAACGGGTGACTTATGTTCAAGAGGTTCCGGGTGAACACGAAGACGAGCACCTTTTCGAGCTCATCTGGGAAGGCAAGAACGAGCGACTCCCCAGCTACTTCTTCGTCATGGCTCACAGCTACGAAGAAGAGCCGGCGATGACGAGCTCACGAGTGCATTAGATCCCTCCGGCGTGCCGCTTGCTCACGAGGGTGTCGAAAAAGGTTGCCTTTCGAACCTGCGCAACTCCGCGAAGGACCTGGAACGCCGCCTTCCAGGCGG
>JBFGHF010000383.1:0-4728 GCA_041578355.1 Acidobacteriota bacterium | reverse complement strand
CCTCTTGCGCAGGCAGGATGCCCGCGCCACACGGCCTCGGTTTGCGCCACCCGAAAAAGAGCGCTGAATCCTCTTGCGCAGGCAGGATGCCCGCGCCACACGGCCTCGGTTTGCGCCACCCGAAAAAGAGCGCTGAATCCTCTTGCGCAGGCAGGATGCCCGCGCCACGGGCGAGGCCTGCGCCACCCGAAAAAGAGCGTCGAATCCTCTTGCGCAGGCAGGATGCCCGCGCCACGGGTGTCAGGGCCTGGGACGGAGCAAAACGGTGAAACGCAGTTCCCGGCCATCTCGGAGGAGCACGACTTCGACGGCTTCACCGGGCGAAAGGCGGCGAAGCACCGAAGTGAAATCGTAGAGCGAACGTACCGGAACGCCTCCGAATCCCACCAGGATGTCACCGGCTTGAATCCCGGCTTGCTCGGCCGGACTTCCTTCCACGACCTGTTGCAGTCGAACTCCACCCGTGACGTAGTCCATGTCGGGAACCGAGCCGAAAGAGGGGGCCCGGTTTCGATTCAGGTCGAAGTCAGCCGACGTCTCCTCGGGCTCCCAGCCTCCCCCGGGGGCGGGTTCCAGATCGATTCCATCCAACGCCCGCAGGACCCCTTTGACCACTTCCGCAACCTGGAACGTCCTCTGATAGTCGATCTTCTCGGAGTCGTCCGAGGGCTTGTGGTAGTCGCCGTGCAGTCCCGAGAAAAAGAAGAGCACGGGCACGCCCTTTTCAGCGAACGGGAGATGGTCGCTGGGTGAAAGAGGAGTTTCCGCATAGCGGAAACCGAGCGGGCTGGCCTCGTCCAACTCCTCCAGTATGGTGCGGAACTCCCGGGCCGTTCCCACTCCCCCCACCATCAGGTCTCCCGAACTGCGGCCGATCATGTCCATGTTGAGCATGGCGATCGTATTTTCCAGCGCATAGAGGGGGCGGTCCACGTAGTGGCGAGACCCCAACAGACCCAATTCCTCGCCCGCGAAGGCCAGAAAGAGCACATTGCGGCGGCGGGGCTCTAGAGACAAATCATGGGCGATTTGCAACAGTGCGGCGGTGCCCGAAGCATTATCGTCGGCGCCGTTGTGGATTTCTCCCGCGGATTCGCTGAAAAGCGATCCCACCCCACCCAGGCCGAGATGGTCGTAGTGGGCTCCCACCACGATCAGTTCGTCACTCTCCCCGCGCAGCAGACCGGCCACGTTGCGCACCGGATTCTGGCTCTCGATCATGTCCAGGGAAAGTGCCGCCTGGACGCCCTCGATGTCGAATGAGTAGGGGGTCAAGTGGCCTTCCAGCCAGCGCCGCATCTCGAATGGATCACGGCCTGTGATCCGAATCAGCCGATTCCCCCAGGTGCGGGAGAGCCGGATCACCTGAATGCCCAGGTTTTCCAGCGGTGGACCGGGCTCCGGCCTCCAACCCGGGAGCGTCATCGGGTGATGGAAATCGTCCGGGATGAGGATCAACCCCACCGCTCCGTGAGCCCGCGCCGTCCTCACCTTGTAGAGAACACTCGAGTAGGTCGACAATCCGCCCACTCCGAATGGACTGTTGGGCGAACCCTCTCGAGGCTCGTGCTCGTAGGCCACCACGATCTTGCCGCGAGCATCGATCTCGCCGTAATCGTCGTAGTTGTTTTCAGGAGCAGAAATACCGTAACCGGCGAAAACCAAAGGCCCGGTGGCGTTCTTGGTGGGGCCGAAGGCAACCGGCCAATAGTCCTTTCCCATCTCCAGTCGGACGGGTTGCGAGGGCAGGGCGAAGAAAGTCACCAGACTGTCGGCGCCCAGCTCGACCGCCGTGGTCACGGGAAAAGTCTGAAAGTAGCCGCCGTCCTCACCTGCGGGCTCGAGTCCGTATTTCTGGAATTGGCGAGCGATGTAGCGGGCCGCGATCTCCAATTCGGGTTGGGCGTTGCCTCGTCCCCGCAGTGCGTCCGAAGCCAGGAATTCCAGGTGTCGGACCAGCGGAGGATCTCGTTGGATCTGGGCCTCGAGAACCCCCTGCCCTCCGGCCCAAGCGAGAAGGAGAATCGCACCCAGCACCCGGACGCCGGGTACAGACTGTCGCCACTCCTTGGAAACCATCATCCCGCACCCTCGGTTCACAGAAAGGGCAGGTTGTTGCTGCCTCGAATTTCTGCCGGGCCCGACCCGAGCCCCGAAGAACCGGGGTCGGCACACTAGAGCATTTTAGCGACTCTGCGTCCCAGCTGTATGAGTGCGTCGGCGAGAACCGTGACGGAGACGTCCTCGAAATCGGCCACCGAGACCGAACCCGGGGCCGGCCCGAAGAAGTAGCGGTCGATCCTCGACCTGAGCATGCGTTGGATTCTATCGGCTTGGTGCAGGTAAACCGGGACAGGATCTGTGCGTCTCCGCGTTGCGGGCAGATGGATGTGGAAGGTGGCGGTCTTCACTTCGACGAAGTTCTCGCCAAACAACTTGCGAAGCTCCCGGGTCGCCGCCGTGATTTGATCGATACTCCGCTTGCAACCCGGACCGACGTGCTCCGCTGCGCCGGGCCCGGACGTACCATGAGACTGGCGGGCCTCCGCCACCAAACCGGCCAATTGTTTCTCAGCGCTCAGAATCGCCGCGATGGAGTCGGCTATGCGCTGAGGCGAGGGCCTGACCAGAAAGCGCCTGTTGTTGAGCTTGTTGACGAAAATAAACTGGAAGTTGCGCCGCAAATGATTGGCGATTTCCTGGTCGGGAATCCCCAGATCGCGGTTCCGCATCTCTTCTTCGAGCGGCGCCAGATCTACCTGGTCGAGCCCGGACCACTCTCGAGAAGTCAACGGCTTGTTGCGAAAACTGACACCCGTTCCGCGCCGCTGGGCCGCCAATTCGCCCGACACGACAACGAGAATCAAAGCCAGAACCATCCACGCCATCCGATCCCGGACCTTGGCGTCGTCCGCCGATCGGAATGCCTCTCGGAGTTGAGGATGATCCCTGCGCCTCACAACCTGGCAAGTGTACACAATCTGGACTGACGCGAAAACCAGTTTTAGGCACACGGCGGGGCAGAAAGCCCTGCAGGGGATGCAGTGGCGCTGAACTCCGGAGTTGCGCGAATAGGAATGAGCCGCGAGCCGTGAGGGCGGAAAGTCAGTCCGGCGCCGGTCGGATCCGGCGGGACGCAAGACCGAGGACGGGATCGAAGGCGGAAGACGCTTCCGCCCTCCGCCTCCCTTTTTCTAACGACCGAAACGCCTGTCTGCGACGTCCCAGTTGATGATGTTCCAGATGGCCTTGAGGTACTCGGCGCGCCGATTCTGGTACTTCAGATAGTAAGCGTGCTCCCAGACATCCACACCGATGACGGGGACTTGACCCGTCATCCAGGGGCTGTCTTGATTGGCCGTGGAAGTAATCTCCAGCGTCCGGTCCGATTTGCGCACCAGCCAGGCCCAACCGGAGCCGAAGCGCCCCATGCCCGCAGCCTCGAACTTCTCCTTGAAATTGTCCAGGCTTCCGAAGGTGTTCTGGATCGTCGAGGCCAAACCTCCCACGGGACCGGTGCTCTGGGGGGTGAGGGTCTTCCAGAAGAGAGAATGGTTGAAATGACCGCCGCCGTTGTTTCGAACCGCCGTGCGAATGTTCTCGGGAACGATGGCGCAATTGTTGGCCAACAGCTCCTCGACGGACTTGCCCTGCAGCTCGGGCGCAGACTCGACGGCCTTGTTCAAGTTGGCCACGTAGGCAGCGTGATGCTTGCCGTGGTGGATCTCCATGGTCTGCTGATCGATCGTAGGTTCCAGCGCATCGCTGGCGTAGGGTAGAGCGGGAACTGAAAATGACATGAAACCTCCTCCTCGAATTGGCGGACCGACGCCGCTTTCGAATCAAAAGCAAATGGGTAATGCGGGGAGCGCCCCACCTAGCAGAAGATAACACAAAGCGGCCCGCCGGGCGGAACAAAGAGAGGACGAAAGCCCGAGTTGAAAACCGACTCCTTGACAAAACTTAACCATTTGGTTAAATTAATTCCGGCGCCTGTCTCCGCTCTCTTGAAACCGGTGGAAACAGACCCGGTGGCCTGGGGAAGGCAAGTTTGATGAGGAGCGGGGGCAAGCGCCCTCATTCTGGAGGTTTGCCCATGAAGATTCGATTGTTTTTGACTTTCTCGATTCTGGCCGCAGGGACTTTGTCGGCCGATCCCATCACTCCCGACGAGCGGCGCAAACTGGTTCGCGATCTGGAAAAGACACGCTACGAACTGTTGAAGGCGGTGGAGGGCCTCTCCCCGGAACAGGCGAAGTTCAAACCCAACCCCTTCCGCTGGTCGGTTCTGGAGTGCTTGGAACACATCGCCATATCGGAGCAGGCGCTTTTCGGTCTGATCACCGAGCAGGTTCTGGCCACCGAGGCCAAACCCGACGCCGAGCCGGGAATCGACGAGAACGAGATTTCCCAAAGGGTTGCGGACCGTTCGCGGCGCTTTCAGGCACCCGAGCGGGTTCGTCCCACGGGGCGCTATGAGAGCTTGGCGCAGGGCCTGGATGAATTCCTCGACGTCCGACACAAGAGCCTCGAGTACGCGCGTCACACCGAGGCGGATTTGCACAGCCACCTGATGGCCAGCCCCTTGGGCGAGATCGACGCTTACGAGTGGCTTTTCTTCCTCAGCGGTCATGCCCGGCGCCACACCCGGCAGATCGAGGAATTGAAGGGGCACGAGAACTTCCCGAAGGAGTAGGACCGCTTGGGGCTTGAGGGCTTGGGGGCTTG
>JBFGHF010000382.1:0-4735 GCA_041578355.1 Acidobacteriota bacterium | reverse complement strand
GACCGAGAGTATAACTTCCCATCAGGTTGTAATAACCGATACCGAAAGAGCTGAGGGAACTGGACGTGATCCAGGAGTGCTCGGCGGAGCGAAGTCGACGTTCCGGAGTGACGCCGCGGTGAGGCTCGCGTCGGATCATCAGCGGAGCGTGAAACCAGAAGTAGTGCTGATTGGCGTCGAAATCGACATCTTCCATGCCGCGCAGCATGTAGGTCTTCAGCGATGTCATGTAGCCGGCCGGGTCGGTTGTGAAATCGATTCCCAGCCACGGCGCGCTGGCGCTCGTCGAGGGGTCGGGCTGCTGAAAGCCCACGATCCTGCCCCCCTCGAAGATCGGCTTCCCCTTCCAATAGCCTTGGGAGAGTTGGAAATTGGGCTCGCCGGCCACGGGGACCTGGCTCGTTTGCACGATCCAATCCGGGAACCAACCGGAGCACTGTACGGTGTAGCCCGTGCCGTCCGGGTCGAAAAACTCACCGGTGACCACTGTCACGGCTGTCTCCGGGTCCTCTCGGCATCCGAGAAGAGCGACCACCGACAGCAATAAAAGGGCGATGCAAAAGAACCGATGCTTCTCCATTGCAGTTACCTCCGTTGGTTGGTGCCCGTTGGTTGGTGCCCGTTGCTTGCACACATCCCGCCATCGTTTCTCCACCACGATTTCGGTGGCTGGGCCTTCCCGGCATCTGCAGCGTCCTACAAAGATGTTCCGATTAACGAACCGATTGACTTTGTACGATTCTACGAGCTGTTGGTCTCGTTTGACCAGCCGTTCAACCACGCCGGCCCGATCGAACGCCGAATGTTCCAAGACGCCGATCTGGAAGGAGAATCCATGGGTCCCAGATCGATCTGTGTAGAACAGAGTACCACGAGAGATCCAGGTACTGATCAAAGAAGGAACGGAAGCCTTTGCGGGAGCTGGTCGAAGCTCCGGTCACAGGCTGGAAGCCTGTGTTCCGAGGGCTGGTTCATTCCGCTCTCAATGCCGGAAGCATGGGGATGCGAAGGGCGGCGCGTACGGCCAGGACGCTGGCCAGCATGCCCACGGCGAGGATCAGAAGGAGCGTCGAAATCAAGGAGAGCCAGGGCAGACTGGAGCCGCCCGAAAAGAGCGTCGGCGCGACGGCGATGAGGGCGGAGAGGCTCCCCAGAAAAACCCCCGTCAACAGTAAAAAACCGTTTTCCGCCACCACCATCCAAGCCAATTGCGGACGCCCGAATCCGAAGGCCCGCAGGGTGGCCAACTCGCCGCGCCGCTCGATGACGCTGCGCACCAGGACGATGGCCAGTCCCAGCGTCCCCAGCAGAAGTCCCAGCCCACCCAGCGTTTGGAAGGTCGACAAATATGTGTTGCGCACCGACTGAAAACCCGCCAACTTCTCCACGGCGCCCACCACGTCGAACCCGAAGCGCTCCAGCCTCTGCTCCAGCAGCAGCCCCAACTCCTGCTTTCGCCCGCGAGGCGCGTCGATCAGAAAGTAGGAATAGCCCGAGCGGCTCGGAAAATGTTCGAGAAAGTCGGACTCGGCGATCAGGACCTCACTTTGAAAAATGCTGTTTTGGATCAGTCCAACCAGCCGTAAACGGACTGTCTCACCCCGCTCATTGGTCAAGCTCAGCTCGTCCCCCAGTCCCAGGTGGAGAATCCACATCACCGACTCGTAATCGCCGAAAGCCGGAATCACGCCGGGCTCGAGCTCCGAGCGGAGAAGTGTCCAGGGGTTTTCAACCGTTTCCAGGCTATCGTGAAAATGAAACCCGCCCCTGTCGATGAGCCGGTCGGGAACGCCCAGGACCCGCGGGCTGCCGGGCTGATAGAGATTGAGGCAACTGGTGTCGTCCCCGGGAAGCAGGCGCAGCCCGAAGACATCCGCCGAACCGAACAACCCCTCGTCCGACTCGGAGAAGCCCAGATCGCGGCGGGCGGCGGGGCGGGAGAGGTCCGCCAAAAGAGGGATGTCCGACTCGGCGACGTGCAGAAACCCGCCCGTCCCCGATTCCCGGGAGTCTTCGATCGGGGCGTTGCGGTTGGCGCCTACGGCGACGATCACAAAGGAAGCGGAGGCGACCAGGGCTACGCTGAGAAGACTTCGTCCGGCATTGCGAGCGGTGTTGCGGGCGGACATTCGGACCAAGGCGCCGGATCTGGTCAGGGAGAGCGCCCCACGGCCCGCCGAGCGGCACCAAACGGCGAAAAAGGAGAGGCCGGAGATGAGCAAAAGCGCTCCCACGCCGAAGAAGAGTCCCGCCGCCAGGGCGCTCGAGCCTGCACCGAACGTGGCCGACGCGGAGAGCAGCAAAGCCGCCACAAATGTGATCCAAGCCTGGCGGAGCGGCCACTTGCTTCGCCGCTGGGCGGCGGGCCGGTTGGTGACGCCTTGCAACAAGGAGGGCTTGGGAAGATCCACCAGTTTGCGCAAAGTCAGCCAGATCGACAAGGCCACGATCAGGAACGCCCCGGCGCCGCCGAAAAGCAAGCTCGCGGGCGAAACGTGCAGAAACAGCGAAGTGGTCCCCACGGCGCCCAGCCACCAGGTGCGCAGCGCCACCATCAGAAGCCAGGCATAGAGCGCAGCCCCCGCCAGTCCCAACAGGGTCCCCAGGAGGGCCAGAACGGCCCCTTCCCCCCAAAAGCGCCGAAAAACCTGTTTCTTCGAGTATCCCAAGGAAAGGAGCAGACCCACTTCCTTGGCCCGCCGCTCGACACCCAGCCGGAACAGCAAACCCACGATCAGAATCGACGCAACGATCAAGAAGAAGCTGAAGCTGATGAACAACACCGAGAAATCGGTGGGCCCGCTGGCGGCTTCAAGCCCGCTCTGCTTGACCGGTTGAAAGAGGAAGTCGGCCTGACGGGCCCGAAGCTCCTCCGACAGGGCGCTTTCGAACTGTGCTATCGTCTCGGCCGGGTCGGCTTCCGTTCCCGCTGCCGCCGACAGACGAAGTGACGTGGTTTCCCCGAAACGGCTCGTCCAAAGGCGCACTCCGTCATCTAGCGAGAGGAACGCTTTGGGCGTGGCCCGGTATTGGTCCCAGTAATCCTCGTCTTTGGGCCGAATCCAGTCCAGCTCGACGGGAAAGGGCGGATCCCAGGAAGACATGTCCTCCTGGTCGTGAATGCCCGGAAAATCCGGCGTCAGGCTCCTGTCGGCGGCAAGTCCCTGGATGGGCACGATGTCCGACACGCGGAACTCGGCTTCCCGGGTGGTCAGTTCGTCTCCCCGGTCCGCTTTGTAGTAGCTGAGCCGAACCTCATCTCCCGGCGAGGCGCCCAGGTCGGTGGCGGCCCATTGGTTGAGAACGATCTCGCCCGCAGCGATCTCCGTGATCGCGGTTCCGTCCGCCCGTTGCAGCGTCGAAGAATCCACCTCGCCGCCGAGCTCCACGGCGCTGACCGTCGAATAGGGGATCCTGCGCCCGCCTGCTTCCACGGTATTGGCCAAATAGGTCAGCGCGCGGCGCGTGGGGAGCGACAAGGCGGCCGCCGCGGCTTCTCCTGCTGCAACCAGCCACGGACCCAACACGAACTGATCGCTTTGCAGCGAAAAATGCCCTTGGGCCGCGACCAGCTTGAGGCCGAAATCCTCGGGCCTGAGGCTGGCTGAGAGAGCCGCTTGCAGAGCAGCCGCCGCCCTACCCGGCTCGGCGCTGGGGTTGCGCGCGGCCAGCATGGCGTTGGCAAAGCCGCGCCGCTGCAGGGCGCGTTGCAAGACCGACATCGCCAGAAAAACGTTGAGTGGAGATCCCTGGTCGGGCCGCAAGCTGAAGCGGCCCAGTCCGCGATCGGGCACAATGTCCCGCACCACCAAGCGGACGCCCTGGAGAAGGTCCTCGGGGTTTCTCTCTCCCAGGAGTGACTCGCGGTGAATTTCGCTTTGGCGCTCCAGGTAGATGATTATCTGGTCCCCTGCCCCGGCCCCCAGGTTTTGCGCCAGGGAGCGGTTGAGGATGACCGGGTGAAAGATCTCTCCGCTTTCCCGCTGAAGCTCAAGTGGACTCTCGAAGAAGCTGTTGAAATTGCTTTCAACACCGTAAATATTGACACCTGCCGCACGTTGCCTCGAATCCGAGTGGACCGCGGAGCCGCGTTGGATGATCAGAGCTGCCAGCCGATCGATGGAACCGTCGACCCGAGGCTGGGAGGTCAGGTCGTCGACCAGGTCGCTCCGGAAGAATCGAGGGGCGACCAAGGCGAAGTCCACACCGCCCAGACGATCCAGCGTCAAGTCGCGCAGACTGCCCCGAACCGAATCCCCCACCAGCAGGGCGCCGGTGAGCACGGCCGTGCTGACCGCGGCGGCCAGGACCACGGCGAGATTGATCGCCCAATAGTGTTTCAGACTTCGGAACACACGCCCTCGTGCAACTGGCAATGCCGCTCCATCCGCTCGGCGAGAGACTGGCTGTGGGTTACCACGATCAAGATGTTGCTGGCTTCACGGTGGAGTTCCAGCAGAAGGTCGGCAACCGTGGTCGCGGTCTTGGCATCCAGGTTTCCCGTCGGTTCGTCGCAGAGCATCAGGCTCGGACTGTTGATCAGGGCGCGCGCCACCGCCACCCGCTGCCTCTCGCCACCCGACAGCTCGGAGGGAAGGTGTTCGAGTCGGTGCCCCAAGCCGACCTTTTCGAGAAGCTGCTTGGCCCGCAGCTCGGAAGCGTCTCCCCCTCCCGCCGCCACGGTGGGGATCAAGACGTTCTCGACGACCGAATACTGGGGCAGCAGATGGTGGTC
>JBFGHF010000381.1:0-4736 GCA_041578355.1 Acidobacteriota bacterium | reverse complement strand
TCAGCGGCCGGGGCTTCATCACCGGCAATCCCGACCTGGAGCCCGAAACAAGCCGACAATTCGACTTCTCGGGTCAGCTCCGGGAAGGCCCGTTGCGCTTCGGAGTCTATCTCTACCATTACCGCTTCTTCAATTTAATCGAACGCTTCGAGGCGGGAGACGACCTTTTCTTCTTTCGCAATCGAGGGAGCGCCCGGCTGCGCGGAGTCGAGTTGGAGGCGGAATGGCAGATCCGTCCTTCCTTGTCCTTCACCTTGGGCGCCCAAAGGGCGCGAGGCAGAACACCGGAGGACAATCAGCCGCTCGACGACGTGCCCTCCAACAGCCTGACGTTGGTGTTTCGAAAGACGATTCACAAACGCGGGCATCTCCAGTTGCGGTCCGTCCTGTTCGGTCGCGACCAACAGCCCGGCCCCACCGAAATCGTAACCCCGGGTTATGGCCAAATCGATCTCGCCGGTGGCTGGACCTGGCCGTCGGGAATCGGCTTGCAAGTGCAGCTTCGCAACTTGCTCGACAAGGATTTCCCGGCAAGCCCCGATCGACGCGCCACCGCCGCTCCCGGCCGCTCCGCCACCGTGCTGCTCTCGTTCGGATTCTGAGGAAGGACTCCGCTATGATCGACTCCCCGACCCCGAACGGACTCTTCAAGGTGAAGCTTTCCCGCGAGGATCTCAATTTCTCGGCCGGCCACGTCTCGACTTACGGAGATGAACTGGAGGGCCACCACGGGCACAATTACCAGCTCTCCCTGGAATTCGAAGGGGAATTGGACGCAGACTCCCTGCTCGTCGATTTCCGCACCGTCAAGCGCATCGCCAGGAAAATCCTGGGACGCCTCAATCACAAAACCCTCGTCCCGGGAAAGCACCCGCGCCTCGAGGTGAAACGTCAGGGCGGGGCCACTGTCATCCGCTTGGGCAGCGAACAGCTGGAACTGCCGACCCGACACCTGGTTCTCTTGGATCTTCCCAACTTGACTTCGGAAATGCTGGCCCGCTACTTCTTCGAATCGATCCTCGAGCTGTTGCCGCGGTCCCAGCGGAAGCGTCTGCGACGGCTCACGGTCGAAGTGATCGAATCGCCGGGGCAGTCGGCGTCCTTCAGTTCCACGGTCGACTGACGAGTTGACGGGGTCCGCAGATGCGGTGAATCGTGCTTCGAAAGGAAATTTTCTTGGCCGCCAAGCCCACTCTTTTGTGTGCCCTTACGGCTGTTTAATCGCAGTTTTATCAACAAGTTAACTGCGATCACAAGATTTCGTTCACTCGACTAACATTCGCGAGGCTATTGGTAATGCCAATACTTCTTGCAACCTCGCGACAATCATGTCATTTTAGATATACCCGAATCACCGCTGGAAGATGGAGATCGGGTGGAAGCTGAAGGTTTTTTCGCATCCCTCTCAAAGTGCTAACCTCAGCCCTATGCGGAGCGAAAGACATTTTAGCAGCAGGGACTCCCAGACCCACAGCCTCCAGCTGTAGTTCCTGCGACTCTACTCGGTCTCCATCGGCCCCATCTTCGATTCACACCAGCAGCTATGGATCCATAGGTTCTTTGAACCATGGGTCTATGGGTCTATGGGTTCATGGACCAGACTTGGTTCATTGCGCTTTGTTCGACATTGGCAATGGTGGAGATTGAGCAAGTTGACATCCGCTTCAACGCACCAACAGTAACTCCGTCTGCCTGCCGTCGATGTAGCGGACTCCGGTGCCGTCGAAGAAAGCGTCTTCCTCCAGCATGATCCGGACTTTCTTTCCGTTCCACTCCGGAATCGGGCTGGCCGCATTGAGTTCGATGGAGTGGGCGGTATTGGCGTAAAGCGGGTAGTCGCCGCGCCCCGGAACCCCTTCCTGGCGGTCCCAGAGCCCGATGGTGGAACCGGCACCGTGACCGTGGTAACCGATGGGATGCGTGTAAATCCGCGCCTCGAGTCCCTCGTCGCGCGCCTGCGCCAAGGCTCGGCTGAGGATTTCGTTGCCGCTGCGCCCTTCGGAGAACTGAGCGGTCAGGATGTCCTGCAAGCGGTTTCCGACTTGAAGGGCTTTGACGAGCCCGGCGGGCGCCTTCTCTTCGCCGGCGCGGAGGACATAGGCGTGCTGCTGGGTGTCTGTGTTCAATCCCAGATAGGTGATCCCGAAATCGACGTGGATCAGGTCTCCTCGCTGGATCGCCTCACTGTCCTCTCTTCCTGAAAAGTCCCCGGAGTGGTCCTCCGAATCGGCCCTCTGGATCGACACCGAAGGATGAAACCAAGTCACCAGCTTCAATTCCCTGATCCGCTCGCGATACCACCATTGCACGTCGGCAGTCGTGGTGAAACCGGGTTGTATGACTCGATCAGAGAGCCCCTCGGCGATGATGGCGTGGGCGATGCGACAGATGCTGGAATAGACTTCCATCTCCTCCGCAGTCCTGGTTTCCAGCCATCCTATGGACAGTTTCTCGGCGCCCGCCAACCTGTCCCGGAGCGCTTCGGGCAGAGCGTTCTGCAGCGCCTCGAGCTCGCTGGCGGTGATGCCGTCCGCCAACGCGAACAGCGAAGAACGGTTGATGCCGATTCGCCGCGGATCGCGTTGGCCGACAATCTGCGCCAGGCGCTTCCACTGGTCGGGCTCGCCTTCCGGATCCCACGCGCTCTGAAAGAACTCCCCGATGTCGTAGCGTGCCACGGCCAGGCGCTCGACCTCGTCGCCCTTGTCGAAAAAGACCAAGACGGTGCGGCGCCGGGCCGCCAGCCAGGTCGCGGGAGCCAGGGTCCGGAAGACGGGGTCTTCGTTGTATTCCCTCGCGACGATGATCCACATGTCGAACCCCTCGCGGCGCATCAGCTCGGGAATCACGCGCTGCAGTCGAACCCCCAGCCAGCGGTCGCGCAGTTCGGCCCGCTCCTTCATGGAGAGGATGGCCGGAATCTCGGAGGCGAAGGCGGAAAAACCGGAGAACCAGAAGAACCAAACAGGGAGAAAGACAGCAAGTTTTCTCTTCTTCGTATCCATCAGATCCATACTCCCAGATAGTCGGGTTTTCGTCGCGGAGGACGGGGAGGACGCGGAGACCCGGGGAGAGGAAACCCCCGGCCTCTCTGCGAAACTCCGCGTTCGCCCCTTTCCATCAGCCTAGTGCAGCGCGTCGTACGTTCTGAGCCATGGGTCAGCGAGTTATCGTCGTCGTCCGGCCAGGCGTCGCGAGCGAGGCATATCGGGCCATATTCCGAGCGAGCGCAACACCGGCGGCGGCGAGAGCCGCTGAACCGTGGCTCAAGACTTATGATCCGCTGCACCAGCGGCCGACACCCGGCGCGAAGCAGGGCGTCGCCGGCAGGTCGAGCATCGTCTTGAGTCCGGGCGTGGAGGCCGCCACGGCGGGCGCGCAGTTCAAGGCGATGGACACCGTGGCGACGTCCCCGTGGACTCCGCCCTCGATGCGCAGGTCGACCGGAGGCAGGCTTGCCAGCCGGACACGATCGTAACTCTCCGGCTCGCCCAAAGTCGCCCGGAAGACGAGCCGAATCGCCTCCTTGTCCCCGCAACGCCCAACCCCCACCTGATGCAGGCCCCTGGCCTGACCGCGCTTCACGTTCCACTCCCGGCAGAGCTCTTCGTCGTCCACTAACACCGGATCGACTGTCTCTTCGACGGAATCGAGATCCCAACCCAATCCGGCCGCGATCATGTCGATCGACTCGGGCAGTCCGACGTGGCCCAGGTCTCCGTCTTCCACTCGCCTGCGAAATTCCTCCTCCGAGAGCCCCGCGCCGATTTTCTGCTGAAAGGGCAGTCGGCGGGCGCCCGCGTCCTGGACCCGCTCCACCAGGACGGAGTCGACCGATTGACACACTCCCGAAGCGACCAGAGGCAGATAGTCCATCATGAAGCCGGGGTTGACACCGGTTGAGAGGACGCTCACTCCCCGGCTTTGCGCCTGGCGATCGATGCGGCGCGCCAGTTCCGGCTGACGGCGCCAGGGATAGGCGAGTTCCTCGCAGGTGGTGACGACGTTCAGCCCCCGGGCCATGCAGTCCTCGATCTGAGGAGTCAACGAGGCGAGGCGGGAAAGAGTGGTCAGAACAACCAAGTCCGCTGTCGACGAATCCGTATCGCCCAGGTCCTCGCGCACCTCGACTCCGATGGGTTCCAATCCGGCCAACTCAGCAACGTCGAGCCCCTTTTTCTCAGGATCGACGTCGGCCGCCGCCACGATCTCGAACCCGCCCTTGGCCAGCATGCAGGCCGTCATCCGGTTGCCGATGGGACCCAGGCCCATTTGTGCCACGCGCAGCTTTTTCAAGAGCGTCTCCTTCTCTCCGGAAAGCTGACATTGTGGAGGTTGGTCGGCAAGAATTCAAACCCGTGGCGCAGGCATCCTGCCTGTGCTCCGGAGAATCCGCACAGCCTGGAAGGCTGCGCCACTCCGGAAAATCCGCATAGCCTGGAAGGCTGCGCCACCTCGGAATTCAAACCCGTGGCGCAGGCATCCTGCCTGTGCTCCGGGAGCCCAGCACAGCCTGGAAGGCTGCGCCACGCTACTGCCCGTGCTCCTTCTCCACCGCGCGGCGGATCTTGGCCTTGGTCCAACGGGGGAAGATCAGCTTGAGCCAGGGGACGAGGCGGAGCTTGGACGGGATGTAGAGGTCGCGGGCGCCCGACTCGATGCCCGCCACGATCCGCCGGGCGCATTCCTCGGCGGTCACCGAGTCTCGGCCGTGGGGCCGTCGACTTGCACCGATC
>JBFGHF010000380.1:0-4747 GCA_041578355.1 Acidobacteriota bacterium | reverse complement strand
GCCTCGAGGCGAATGTCGTAGCCCCCTCGGTCGACCATTTCGGAAGCCACCCGCGCGATCGACTCCATGGCGAAAGTAATGGAGGCCATGTCGGCGATCAGGTGGGAGATGGCTTCATGGCGACCCACGGGCTTGCCCCATTGGACTCTCTCGCTGCCCCACTTGCGGCAGATCTGGATGCAGCGCTTGGTGCTGCCCACGGAGGCATTGGGGATCGACAGACGACCGTCGTTGAGCGTCGTCAAGGCGATTTTCAGGCCCTTGCCCGCGGCGCCGATCAGGTTCTCGCGAGGCACCCGGACGTTGTGGAATTCGATGACTGCGTTAGCCAGGGCCCGCAGTCCCATGAAATGGCATCGGCGGACGATCTCGACTCCCGGCCAGTCGGTCTCGACGACGAAGGCGCTGATCTTCTTGGTCTTGGAATCTCGCGCCATCACGACGAGCAACTCGGCGAGCGTCCCGTTCGTGCACCAGAGTTTGGTTCCGTTGAGGATGTAGGCGTCTCCAGCCGCATTGAGCTCAGCGGTGGTGGCCAGTCGAGCCGGGTCGGAGCCCACGTCCGGCTCGGTGAGAGCGAAGGCCGAAATCGATCCGGCGGCACAAAGCGGCAGGTATTTCTTTTTCAGTTCATCCGAGCCGAAGAGCTTGAGCGGTTGAGGCACACCGATCGACTGGCGGGCCGACAGCAATGCCGTGAGGTTTCCGTCCAGCGAGCCCAACAGTTCCATGACCCGGCTGTATTCGGTCTGCGTAAAGCCCAACCCGCCGTACTTTTTGGGGATCTTCATTCCGAAGGCGCCCATTTTGCGGAGGCCGTCGATGACTTGAGGCGGATACTCACCGGTCTGGTCGATGGCGGCGGAGTCGACTTCTTCGAGAAGGAAACGCTCCATCTTCCGATAGAAGGTCGCAAACTCGGGCCGGTCCTCTCCTTGCAGCGGGAAAGGATGCAGCAGGTCCATGCGGAGGTTGCCCAGAAAAAGCTCCCGCATGAAGCTGGGTTGCTTCCATTCTTTCTCTCGGGAAGCCTCGGCCACCTCCATCGCTTCGCGCTCGCTCACGTTGGTTGAAGTTTTCACACTCATTGTCAAAACACACTCCTTCGCTCAGATGTCCTCCTATTTTAACATTCCTCTAAAGATAATAAAAGCAATACTTTACGGTTCGAACGTTCGTTCGAAAATGAGGTCCGCACGATTGCGGAAACTCGGGAACGCCGCCTGCCAGGCGGCGATTCGAGGGAAGACTGAGCGGGGCAATGGCCGGCAAGGATGCCCGCGTTACGGTCTCCGCTCCCGATGCCCGGACCACGCGGCAACGCCACCTTCCAGGCTGTCCCCGCTGCCTGCCGCCCGTGGCCTGTAGCCCGCCCCAAACCGCCATTGATCCTGCTGGGTCTGCCAGTCACCGGTTTTCCCTGCTCGAAGCGAAGCCCGGCCCTGTAGCCTGTTCACCATGACGCAGATTCTGGAACGGCGGGTGGGTCTTCGAATCGAAAACGCCCGCAAAACCTACGGCGACCGAGTCGCCCTGGAGGGCCTGTCCCTCGAAGTTGAGCCAGGCGAAGTCTTCGGCTTGCTGGGTCCCAATGGCGCCGGCAAGACAACCACGGTTCACCTGGCGGTGGGACTGCTCGAACCGGACAGCGGCTCCATCGCCATCGGTGAGTTGGGCACGCCCGCCGAGCCCCCGGTGCGACGGCTCATCGGCGTCGCCCCCCAGGCCTTGTCACTCTACGAAGAGCTTTCGGCCGAGGAGAATCTCAGCTTCTTCGCATCGATTCACGGTTTAGGAGGTGCCGAGCTGAAGGAAAACGTCGACTGGGCTCTCGAATTTGTCGGCCTGGGGGACCGGCGCAAAGACCGGGTGGGCACATTCTCGGGTGGTATGAAGAGGCGACTCAACTTGGCGATCGCGATCGTCCACCGGCCCTCGTTGCTCCTGCTCGACGAACCGACCGTCGGTGTCGATCCGCAGTCCCGTAACGCCATCTTCGAAAGCATCGAATCTCTCCGCGATGAGGGAAAGACCATCGTTTATACGACCCACTACATGGAGGAGGCCCAGAGGCTCTGCGAACGAGTGGGGATTCTGGACCGCGGCAAGCTCCTGGCTCTCGACACGGTGGACAACCTGATCCGCAGTCACGGCGGCAGCAGCCTGCTGATCGTTGAAACAGAGAAGGGAGAAATGAGGCGCGAAACGGACGACCCGCTCGAGGAACTGAAGGGGCTCGAAAAGGAGCACAGCTTGAACCGCTTCCGGGTCGAGACTCCCACTCTGGAGTCGGTCTTCCTGAAACTGACCGGTCGGGCGCTGCGGGACTGAGGGAAATGGCCTGGCGTCTTCCGTCCTCCGTCCTCCGTTCTCCGTCCTGAGTCCGGGCCCTACAACCCTACAAACCTACAAACCTACACCAACCATGAACCCACTCATCGCACTCACCGCCAAGGACCTGAAACTTCTGCTTCGCGACAAAGCGGGGTTTTTCTTCACCTTCTTCTTCCCGGTCCTGATGGCCGTCTTTTTCGGGTCCATCTTCTCCGGGCAAAGTGGTCCGGCTTCGGCCATGAAGATCTTCCTGGTCGACGAAGACGGGACTTCCGAGGCACGGGAGTTTGCCGAAAAACTCAGCCAAGCGCCCGAGTTGGACGTCCTGGACGCCTCCCGGCAAGAGGCCGTCGAAGGGGTGCGCCGAGGCCGCCGCGTAGCCTACATCCTCTTTCCCGCGGGTTTCGGCGAAGCCAGCCCTTTCGCCGGCAAAGCGCCCACGGTGCAGCTCGGCGTCGACCCTTCGAGAAGCGCGGAGAAGGGGATGTTGGCCGGTCTGCTCAACAAGTACGCCGCCGAGCGGCTCAGCGCGACGCTGGCCGACCCGGCCAAGATGCAGACCAGTGTCGACAAGTCGAAAAGTGAGATCGAGTCGGCTCCCATCCCCGACGAACCCAAGAACACACTCCTGGCCTTCCTGGAGCAATTGTCCAAACTGTCGGAGATTTCCGGGTCGCCTCAGGCCCAGGAAATGGGGTTCGGAGGATTCGTTCCCGTCCAGATCGAGGAGGCCCCGGTTCAGATCGAAAGGGTGGGTCCCCGCAATCCCTATGAGATTTCTTTCCCGCAGGGCATCATTTGGGCCATTCTGGGTTGTTCGGCCAGCTTTGCCATCTCGCTGGTGATCGAGCGGACGCGGGGTACGTTGGTCCGGCTTCAGATGTCGCCACTGGGTCGCGGCTCGATCCTGGCGGGCAAGGCCCTGGCGTGTTTTCTCACCAGTTGTCTGCTGGCTGTTTTTCTGATGTTGCTGGGCTGGGTCGTCTTCAAAGTCAGCTTCGACTCTGTCCCCAAGCTGGCTCTGGCGATCGTCTCGGTGTCGATCTGTTTCGTGGGATTGATGATGTTTCTCTCGGTGCTGGCCCCGACCGAGCAGTCGGCCGGGATCGGGTGGGCGGTTCTGCTGGTGATGGCCATGCTGGGGGGCGGCATGATTCCTCTTTTCATCATGCCGGGTTGGATGCAGCAGGTGAGCCACGTCAGTCCCGTCAAATGGTCCATCCTGGCGCTGGAAGGCGCCATTTGGAGAGGCTTCTCCTACCAGGAGTTGCTGCTCCCCTGCGTGATCCTGGTGGCGGTCGGAGCGGGCACCTTTCTCTTGGGTGTGCGTGCCTTTCGCTGGTTGGATGCCTGAAAGGTCTTCCGTCCTGAGTCTTCCGTCCTCGGTCGGATCCGGTCGCGCCGGAGCGGGTGCAGGAAGCCTGATTCTCGCACCCCTTCCAGGTGCTTTCTGGAGGGAAAAGGACTGGCGTCGGAATCAGCGCCCTCCCCATCTCACATATCAAACATCACACCTCGAACATCGTCGTTCGTTCGCTCGGCCATCGGCGATTGGCCTGCGAGGGCGAAACGCCGACGTGGGATGTTTGATGTTCGAGGTTCGATGTCTTCGGGAGAGGGCCCTCCGCCGCATCTGCCCAGGACTGAAGTCCTGAACTGTTTTCACAGCCTCCCTCCGGGACGGACACAACCGCTGGTTCGAAGGCATTCGACAATCGTCACTCGACCTTCTGGAGGGCTCGCAGCTCGTAATGTGCGGAACGTTCGTCGTAGCGGGCCAGCAGCCTCCGGGCCGCATCGGGCACGTAGGCCCGCTCGAAGTCCTCTCCGGCGAACTCCCGAACCGCTTCCCAGGAGTCGAACCACATCAGGGTCACGAATTCGACTTCGTCGCGGAGCGGCCGCCTCAGCAGGCGAATCCCCCGGTACCCCGTGACTCCCTTGGCGGCGATTCCCGGAAAGATCTCTTTCTTGAGCAGACTCTCGTAGGCGTCGGCGTCCTCGTGAGCGGTCCAACCATGCCAGATTCTTGCAATCATCCTGACCAAGTCTCGCACAAAGCGGAAACGTTCTCTGCGATGAAAGGCGGCGGAAAGGGGATGGGTCCTCAGCTGGCGAGGCGGCGGGTGCGGAGCAGGCGGTTGATCCCCAGGCTGTTGATGGGACGACTGATCAAATAGCCCTGGGCTTCGTGGCAACCCAGATCTTTGAGGGAAGCCAGTTGACTTTCCGTCTCGACTCCTTCGGCGACTACCTGAATTCCCAGTTCCCGGGCGATTGTGACGATAGCCTTGACCAGGGCGGCGTCGCCCGTCTGGGCGGGCAATCCCTCGATGAAGGTCCGATCGATCTTGATCAAGTCGACGGGGAAACGCTTCAGGTAGCTGAGAGACGAATAACCGGTCCCGAAGTC
>JBFGHF010000379.1:0-4761 GCA_041578355.1 Acidobacteriota bacterium | reverse complement strand
CCTTATCGCGACCCTGATCCGGAAGATCCGATGGCCTTGGTCGGAGTCGAAATCGAGAGCGGAGAGGAAAACCTCGAGGAGATGGCCTACATCATCGCCGAGGAATACGCCCAGATCGGATTCGATGAAGAGCGGCTTGTGCGGGTCTTTCGAAACCCGTATTTCCGGAGCGCCCATCAAGCGTGGACCGTGCTGGGCGAGAAGAGAACCACGGAGATTCTGCGGGAAGCGCTCGGTTTTTGGGGGCGCTTTCGCTTTGTGGATCGGACCCCGGGACGGAATCTTGTCCAACTCGAAGTTTCCGGCGCGGAGAGAGCCCGGTCTTGCCGGTCGAGCAACAGTCAGCAAGAAACGAAGAGGTGAATCATGGCCCGGGTACGGAATTGGCAGCTGGGACGCGAAATGAGCTACCCCTACGAGGGAAGGTTTCCGGAACGCCAATTCGCGTTCGTCTTCAACATCAACCGCTGCATCGCCTGTCAGACCTGCACCATGGCCTGCAAATCGACCTGGACCTTCAGCAAGGGCCAAGAGCACATGTGGTGGGCCAACGTCGAGACCAAGCCCTACGGCGGCTACCCCCAGTCATGGGACGTGAAAATCCTGGAAAAGCTCAACGCCGCCAACCCGGGAGGCCAAAGATGGGAGGGGGACGCGGGAGAGGCGCAGCCTTACGGCGAGTTTGCGGGTAAGACCGTCTTCGAGGCCGCGGAGAACACGCTCGATCCGGCCAGTTCGCGCGTCCTCGGTTACCTTCCGAGCGACGAAGAATGGAACTGCCCCAACATCTATGAAGACAATCCGGTAGGGAAAGACGGCGTCCGCGACCAGTACGACCCGAAGGGCGTCGAGCTCCCTTCCCACCAGACGTGGTTCTTCTATTTGGCGCGCATCTGCAATCACTGCACCTATCCAGCCTGTCTGGCCGCCTGTCCCCGAAAAGCGATCTACAAGCGTCCCGAAGACGGGATCGTGCTGGTCGATCAGAAAGAGTGCCGCGGCTATCGAAAATGCGTGGAAGCCTGTCCCTACAAAAAGGTCATGTACCGCGGCAATACCCGCATCTCGGAAAAGTGCATCGCCTGTTATCCCCGCGTCGAGGGAACCGACCCGGAAAGCGGCGGGCAGCCCATGGAGACACGTTGCATGGCCTCCTGCATCGGTCAGATCCGACTGCAGGGACTGGTCGAGATGACCTCGGAGGGCACTTGGGCGGAGGACCGTCAGAACCCGCTCTACTACCTTGTCCACGTGGCCAAGGTGGCGCTACCCCTTTATCCCCAATTCGGTACGGCGCCCAACGGCTACTACATCCCTCCGCGATGGGTGCCCAAGCCGTATCTGAGGCAGATGTTCGGACCCGGCGTCGACCGGGCCGTGGAGCAATCGAGCGCCCCCGATCGAGAGTTGCTGGCGGTGCTTCAGCTGTTTCGGCGTTCGAATCTGATCATTTACCGCTACGAGATCGAGGAAGGCCCCCTGGTCTACGAGGGCGAGTACCGGGGGCGCCCGGTGCAAATCTACGACGACCAGGTTGTCGCCTTCGGCCGCGAAGGTCAGGAGTTGTTTCGCACCCGCGTGGAAGAACCGATCCACACCCGGGACGCCAAACACCACAACTCCATTTGAGGGAAGGCGTCCACGGATGACACAGAGCGGGAGCGCCAGCGACCGGTCAGCAGTCACGGACCGGCCAAAACGGTCCGATTGGAGTCGGCAATGAATGAAGCAGTCGAAACAACTGAACTTGAAGAGGTATTGGCCAGGGGCCTGCTGTGGAGGGCGCTCTCTCTGGCCTTTCAGCCCGTCTCGCAAGACGCGGTGAAGGCCCTTTGCGATACGGCCGGCAGTTCAGCGCTCCGAATCGCCGCTCACCTTCTCGACCCCGTCCATCGGAAAGACGGCTCCGACTTGCCGAGGCTCGTGGACGCGTGGCTCGAGACGTTTCACTCTCTGTCGGAAGATTCCCTTCGTCGAAGTCAAGCGAGGCTTTTCGGCCACACGGTCCGCGGGCCGGTCTGCCCCTACGAAGCGGAATACGGCCAGGACGGGCTGTTCCAGCAACCTCAGCACCTGGCCAGCCTCAACGGCTTCTATCGGGCGTTCGGACTTCGCATGGGCCGCGACCCGCGGGAAAGACCCGACCATATCGGCGCCGAACTCGAATTCATGGACTTCCTCTGTCGAAAGCAGGCATTCGCCCGGCAGCAGGAAGATCCGGAGATGGAGGAAGTCGCGCGCCAAGCCGGCAGGCTCTTTTTGAAGGAACACCTGGGGCGGTTCGGGAGGGCTTTCGCCTCGAAGGTGACCCGTGGGGACCGCGAAGGCTTCCTGGGCCGCGCAGCCAGTCTGCTGTTCGAACTGATCACCCGCGAGTGCGATCGGCTCGGGTTGGAAGCGGGACCGTCGAAGCTCAGGCTCAGGCCGGTGGCCGAGGACAAGGTGCCCATGGCCTGCGCCGGAGAAGCGCCTCTTGTCGAACTGGAGACCTGATATGCGGATAACGCATTCACGCGGTGCTCCGGGCTTCGAGATTGAAGTCGACGACCGGCTCATCGAAAAATCGGTGATGGCGGCTCTTGAAGGCCATCCCCGCCACCTCGAAAACCTCCGGGAACGCGAAGATCTCTATTTGCTGGCTGACTGCGAGGAACGGGGTCGCCGATTCTCGCTTTTCTACCGGCGCTGGTTTCTCGAACTGAACCTGGGTTCGACCGTCGTCTCGGCGATCGAGGAACGGCCCTCGGTGCTTCAGAGGACTTCAGGCTGCCGAATCCTCCCGGCGTTGCGCTCCAAGAACGAGGGAGCCGATCTGGCGGGGGAGGCAGAGCGTCCGTTCCTGATCATCCTGCTGCGGCCCGAGGCCTTGGTTGGCGGCAACCGTTTGCGGTCCTTTCTCCGCCACGAGTTGACTCATGTGGAGGACATGCTCGATCCGGCCTTCGGCTATCGAAGCGAAGGGTGGCAGACGGAGGAAGGGCCTGTTTGCGACAACCTGATCCGGGAACGCTATCGCGTCCTTTGGGACACTTCGATCGACGGACGGCTGCTGCGCCGCGGCTGGGCGCCGGAGGATGTTCTCGCTCGGCGACGGGCGGAGTTCGCAGGCACTTTTCCCATGTTGGGCGACGAGGCCGAAAGTATCTTTCTGGAGTGGTTCGAAGGTCGCTTGCCAACCCACCGAAGAATGGTCGAATTCGCCCGCCGGCCGGGGGCCCGGTCACCCGACTCCCAGCACCGCGGGAGGTGCCCCCTCTGCCGATTCCCTTCCTTCCACCTGATCACGAAGGACAAACCGGGGGCCGCTCGAAGTCCCCTCCAAACCCACGTCATTCGCGAAGTCCAAAGGCGTTTCCCTGACTGGAAACCGTCCCACGGAATCTGCCGGCAGTGTGCTGATCTGTACGAGGCGCGAGAGCTCTCCAGGAAAGCTCTGGAAGCGTTTCCGAGGGCCTAATTCTGGAGCCGCACTCCAAAGGTCTGCGACCAATAACCCCAAAACCCCCTCAATTCCTCCGCCAATCCACCTTGCGCCCCGGAGTCCAGGGCGCTCCCAGTCGATCTAGCTCCTGCTCGATGGCGGGGATGTCCGTCTCGATCAGTTCGTTCAGCCGCCCGATCACAGGCTCGAACTCCTCTTCCACGATGGCGTAGACCTGGCGCTGGGTTTGGGTGGGATCGGAGGTGGAGTTGGACCCCGCGAAGACGGCGCTGCTGACCCGGCCGGCGATCGAGGGCGGACCGTCCATGTCCAGTCTTTGCACCGTACGATCGCCGAAGAGTCGCCGACGGATGTCGTCCAGTTTCTCCCGGGCGGCTTCGATTCGCGACCGGACGTCTCCGGTCGGGGCGTTCAACGGTTTGAGGGCCGCCTTGAAGAGGTCGATTTTCTCTTCGATCTCCCCGCTGGCCCGCCTGGCCCCGTTGAGCGCCCGGTTCAACTCCATCAGCTCTTTCTGAAACTGCACCAGACCGGCCGGATCGCTGGCCGGCAGGGTTCGGTTGTCGAGCGTCCTGACTTCGAAGCTGACGGGACCGGCCAGCGGAGTGAGTTCTCCGTCGACACTCTTGAGCATCCGCACCTGGTAGGTCCCCGGCAGCACCAGGATGCCCGACTCGGCGTCCCGGGTCGGATCGGCGTCGCGGCTTCGGGCGCTGGTGATGTCGGGAAAACGAAGGTCCCAGTTGATGCGTTGGATCCCCGCCGTCGCCTTGGCCCGCAAGGTCCTGACCAGGTTGCCGCCGGAGTCGGTGATCTCGAAGAGCAGGTAGGGCGGCTCTTCCTCCTCCTCGGCCCGCAGCTCGTCGTAACTGGGATAGTAGACGGGCTCGTTGTTCTTGAACTTCTCTTTCTCCGCCTCTTCTCGGAGGTCTTTCTTGGTCTTGATCGTATCCTTGAGGTAGTAGGTGATCTTGGCGCCGATGTCGGGGTTGGGCGCCACGAAATAGTACTCTCCTTGAAATCCCTTGTCGTCACCCAGCGTGCCGATCCGGCTGTAGGGCAGAAACATCAGCCCGTCGGAGACCGGAAACAGGTGTCCCTCCGAATCGTGGACCCCCTGGCTGAAGTCCCGCAGCGGCGCATAGTTGTCGAGGACGTAAAAGCTTCGGCCGAAGGTGCCCAGCACCAGGTCGTTCTCCCGCTTCTGGATCTCGATGTCGCGCACCGCGATCGTCGGGACTCCGGCCTTGAGCTGCTTCCAATACTCTCCACCGTCGAGGGTGTAGAAGACGCCGAACTCGGTCCCGGCGAACAGCAGG
>JBFGHF010000378.1:0-4766 GCA_041578355.1 Acidobacteriota bacterium | reverse complement strand
GGAATTGGTTCGGTGTAGACGCGGGTAACACCTTCAGTCTGTTCGTGCCCGACGAGCTTTGCGCCCAGCCCACTTGCAACTCCGACCCGTGCGCGCTCGAAGTGACTGCGGAGTGCAAGGTGAGCGGTGGCTGCGACGATGACTCGAGTGACGACTCCTCGAGTGACGAAGACAGTGACGACGATTCCGACAGCTCGGACGCATGCGATGACGACTCCGACAGCGACTCGGATTCGGGCGCGGACTCCGACAGCGACTCGGACTCGGGCGCGGACTCCGACAGCGACTCCGACAGCGACTCGCAGGAGGGGATCTGTTCTTGCACCTACACGGTCACCAATAACGGCGCCTTCCCGGCAGTAGACGTACTCGTCGTCGACGACTTCGGCGAGGTGGGCTTCATCGATCTGCTAGAACCGGGAGAAAGTGTGACTCTGACGCGCGACTGCAGCTCTTCAGAGGACGACGACAGCGACAGCGACAGCGACAGTGACAGCGACAGCGACAGTGACAGCGACAGTGACAGCGACAGCGACAGCAGCGAATTAGTCGACAAGGTCTTCTCCAATACGCTGATCGTCAGTTCCTTGCGCTGTGACCTGCAAGTTCCGGCCACCGTTATCGTGGTCGATAAGCCCGACTCCGACTCCGACTCGGACTCGGACAGCGATTCGAACTAACGGGGTCGAAAAGACTTCCGACAGCCAACCAGAAGGGCAGCGTCGAGAGACGTTGCCTTTTTGGTTTCACTCTCATCCCTCTCGCCGAGGACGCTTGGCCTCGACGGACCCCAGGGAGGATCCTTTTCCAGGATCCAGCCCGTCCACGGCTTTTCGTGATAGAGACTTACGACAAATGAGTGCGATCGCGGGAATTCTCAATCTGGACGGCGCTCCCGTGGAACCCGACCAGCTCCAGAGGTTGGCTGGGCTGGGGCGGCGCCGCGGTCCCGACGGTATCGGGATCTGGTCGGAAGGACGGGTCGGGCTGATCCACTTCCGTCTCGACGTAACCCCCGAAGAGATGGGGGAAGAGCAACCGCTCGAATCGGAGGACGGACGTTACCGATTATCCGGGGACCTCCGCTTGGACAATCCCGAAGAACTCAAACAACTGCTCAAAGCAAAAGGCTGGCATGGTCCACGCCGTCTCAGTGACGCCCGCCTGCTGCTCGCGATTTGGGGGCTGGAGGGCGAAAAATGCCTGCCCAAGCTGCTCGGCGATTTCTCGATCGCTCTCTGGGATCGGAGCCGCCGGACGCTTCTGCTGGCCCTGGATCGAATGGGCAGCCGCTCGCTCTGTTACCGTCGTTGCAACGACACCCTGGTTTGGAGCACGCAAGCGGCCTGGATCGTGGGGCTTTCAGATTCGGTTCGGATCAACGAGCGAATGGTCGCCTGCGATCTGGCTCTTCCCGGCTACGGGGGGGAACGGGAGACCTACTTCGAAGGCATCTACAGATTGATGCCCGGCGAGCGGTTGCTGGAGACTGATTCCGGGGTCAGCCGGGAGCAATATTGGGAGCTGGGCAAGCCCTCGACTTTGAAGTACGGTCGAGACGAGGATTATGCGGCTCATTTCCGAGAGGTTTTCTCGGAAGCGGTGCGCTGTCGTTTGCGATCGGCGCGTCAGGTGGGTCTGTTCATGAGTGGAGGACTCGATTCGTCCTCGATCGCCGCTTGTGCCACCGATCCCGCGAGCCGAGGCTCGGGGGCCGAATTGCTCGCGGCCCACTGGACTTTCAACCGAACTCCCGAAGCCGACGAGAGCGAACTGGGGAGACTTGTGGCTTCCCACTGCGGCCTGCACTACCGGGAATTCAACGTGGATGACTTTTGGCCCCTGTATGACTATCCGGACTGCAGCGCCCAAACTCCGGACGAGCCGTTCTCGAGCCACATGTACTCGTTCCATTCGGCAGTTTTCGAATCCCTGGGCGAGGATCGCCCCCGGGTGTGGATGACGGGTGGCTTGGGCGATTATCTCGTGGGTGGACACAACCCCTTCTTCTACTCGAATCTCCTGGCTGGCTTTCGACTCGGGTCGCTGGCCCGAACTCTCAGGGAGCACAGGCGCGCTTACGGGATCTCCACCGCCTGGCTCCTTTCCGAGTTTCTCGTCGCGCCGCTTTTCACCGTCCCCGTCCGTCGAGCCCTGGGACGGCTCCTGCGCCGAGGCAAAGGCAAGATCCCGGGCTGGGTCGAACCGGGTCTGGCCAGGCGCACGGGACTGCCGGACTGGGTCGGCAGCCAGCCCAGTTCGGAGTGGCTGGAACTGTCGCCCGCAATCCATTACGCCGATCGCGCCAAAGATTGGCGCTATCGGATGGTCACCTCGAATCACTGTGTTCGTTTTCGGATCTGGACCGATTCTTTCATGCGCCAGTTCAATGCCGTTTCCTGGGCGCCGTGGGATGACGTCCGGGTACTGGAATACATTCTGGCGATCCCCGAAGAGAAAATCGCTCGGGGAATCGACCACAAACTGGTGCTCAGGCAAGCCATGGAGGGCCTCCTTCCCGACCAGGTGCGGGAACGGCGGGGACCGCGGATGGGCCCGGGGATTTATATTCAAGAGGGTCTCAGAAGACCCGAGGCGCGGGCCATCCTCCAAGACTTGTTCGCGGGTTCCGTCGCTGCAGAGATGGGGTACATCGATCTACACCATTTTCGAGGATTGCTTGCCGATTACCTGCAAGGGCGCCGGGACTGGAGCTTCCCCATGTGGATGGTGGTTTCCCTGGAAATCTGGCTGAGGCGGTTGCAGCAAAGCAAGGGATCGGCTTTGCCGATCGGGGGTGAATACCCAGCGCGAAAACTGCGCCCTGCATAATGTAAGAATTGACGGATAAACAGATTTGCCGTAAAATTGCGGAGGTTAAAATCATGAAGAAAACTCTGACTGAAATGCCCGAGGCTGGCGGCGACCGCGATTACTCCCCGCCTCGCTTGACTCGATACCGGCGTCCCCAACTCACCCTTTACGGCTCACTCGGTGAACTGACTCAGAGTGGGCGGGGAAGGGGAAGGGAAATCGGAAGCACCTACGCGACTTAGGCCGCATCTTCGGATCACTTGCCCACCCCAATTGATGCCTCGTTACTACAATGCGTTCTCCCAGGTTTTGGAGACGTTCGAGGACTTTGACCAAATCCTGAACCGGGGCGCGCCGCCGGCAAACCTCGTCTACCGCCTCAACCCCGAGCAAGTCACCAAGTCCTGGTTCAAGGGCGCCCTGCTCTACAGTGGTGTCTTGCAGTCCGACGAATCACGGCGGCTGAACATCTGGAAGACAGGAAGCGGTTTCGCAGTGCGTTTTGAGGGAACCGGAGACTATCTTGTCGAACCCGATTCGATCATTTGCGCCCCTTATGCCGGGGTGACGTCGGATGAATTGGCGAGGACCCTCCTCAGCTCCATCTTTTCGTTCTGGCTCGAACACCGAGGCTACCCGGCTCTGCACGCATCCGCCATTGTGATATCGGGCCGTGCGGTAGTGTTCTTGGCTCCCAGTCGGGGAGGGAAAAGTATCGTGGCGGCGAACTGGCTGCACGCCGGAGCGGACCTGTTGACAGACGATATTCTGGCCGTTGCAGAGGAGAACGGTTGTTTTTTCGGTCTGCCTTCGCTGCCCCGGATCTTGTTGGCGCCGACCGCGGCCAACCGGCTCTTGGCTGAAGAGACCACGAAGCGTTCACCGCTCAACAGAGCCGGCAAGCTGGCTGTGTCTTTGCGAGACGGCCCCCTCGGATTTTGCAGGGCTCCCGCACCCTTGGCCACCGTCTATGTCCTCAATCGAGACGATTCCGCTGTCGGGATCACCATCCGACGACTCGCGGCCAGAGAAGGTGCCGTGGAATTGTTGCGCAACTCGTACGCGGGAGAGGTGGCTTCGGCGCTGCCCGAGTCGAAACGCTTCGAGTTTCTCTGCCGCATGGCAGAAAAGCTTCCGATCCGTGTCCTCACCTACCCCTCCGGCATACGCCGCCTGGGTGAACTACGGGAAGTCGTCCTCGACGACGTCGTGTTGAACCGGAAGGCGGTCGAGAATGCCTGACGTCTACGGTGCCGTCGGATTCCATCGAATGCTTCTCGACGACGAAGTCCGCTGCGACTCTTATCGACGAGCCCTTCGGGCCATTATCCGCCCTGGCGACCTGGTTCTGGATCTCGGCACGGGAAGTGGGATCATGGCCTTCTTCGCCTGCCAGGCGGGCGCCCGACACGTCTACGCAGTCGACAGTTCCGACTTCATCCACTTCGCCCGCCAGTTGGCCCGCGAGAATGGCCTCGAAGAGCAAATCACCTTTATCCAGGAGGACATTCGCAAGCTCCAACTGGATCGGCAGGTCGACGTAATCGTCTCAGAGTTGATTACCAAGATCGCCATCGGCGAGCGCATGGAGGAACTCACCGCGCGCTGTCGCAGATTCCTCAAGCCCGGTGGGCGAATCGTCCCCCAGAACGTGGAGCTGTGGCTGGCTCCGGTGGAAGTCCCCGATCTCTACAAGAACCTGGATTTTCCCGATAGCTCGGTCTACGGAATCGGCTTCGACGCCCTGGCGGAGCTTTCCCGAAACCAGATCCAGTCGGTTCGTTTCCAGCCTGAGCAACTTCTTGCCGAACCCCGATGTGTTTATCATTACAATTCGCTTTCGGGCGACCCGTCGACTCACTTGGACGAGCGGCTGGTTTTTCGGTTGTCGCGAGAGGGCACCATGCACGGATACGCCGCCTGGTTCGTGGCCGAACTTGCCGACGGCGTTT
>JBFGHF010000377.1:0-4768 GCA_041578355.1 Acidobacteriota bacterium | reverse complement strand
TGTTGATTCGAAGTGCGAAACTCAAGGGATAGCCAGGTCCGAGAGTACCCAGATCGATGGTGCCCGCATCGCGTGTCCAAAGGAAGGCACGTGAAATCCCGTTCTCATATTCGGCAAAGCCCACCACCTCACCCCGATTGTTGAGGGCGGTGGCGACACTGAGCGTCGCCTGCACGGGCCCGATTCTCTCGATTCCGCGTTGCGGCGACCAGAGGAAAGCAAGATCGTCGGAGTAGCCGACGACTTCTCCGTTGTCGTTTACGTCGGTGGCCTCTCCCCAGCCCGGCGCCTCAAGATCGAATATTCCGGATTCGAGCGTCCAAGCGAAGGCACGAAGGCGCCCACTTGAATCGAGACTGCCTCCTACCACCATGCCCTGTTCATTCATGGCGGCCGGGCGCGTGAAGGGGAAGGTTTCGTCAAGCGCACCCAGATCGGTGAGGCCGATATCGGGCTGCCAGATCAAACCCTTGAAGACGATCGAATTGAAAGTCTCGATCAGGACACGCCCAGCTTCGTTGAGGGCCAAAGAGCGAGCATGGACCGCCAAAGGCAAACCGATGTCCACCATTCCCACTTCGTCGGTCCAGAGAAAGGGATGGAAAACGCCTGCTGCGGTGCGGCTTTCCCCGACAACGAGCCCGTAATCGTTGATGCCGGTAGCGCGGCTCTCGGAACCTCCCAAGGTGCCCAGGTCCCGCTGAATCACCTTTGCCTGAAGAAAGGTCTCGGGCGCCGGGTTCTCCGCTCCTCCACCCAGGGGAGGCTCCGCCGGTGGCGGCTCCGATTCCGGTAGCTGTCGACGGCTGCCGGGAACCAACCCGGAACGTCGCAACAAGGCCGCGCGCGAAGCGGGATTGAGCGCTTCCGGGGCTCGGGAAGACGATACACGGTTCCAGCCATCGAAAAGAGGAGGTGGGCGCCGAGCTGTTTCGGACCCCCGTCTGGCGGTCGAGACTACGCGGGTCGCGGCTCTGCCCGCGGCTGTGCGCGGAATGAAGGCCTCCTGGGGATCGTCCGCGAAGACGTTGGCTTGGGTGACCGGCCCGCGTATGGCGGTTTCGGGGACTGCCCGGCCCTGCCTGTTCCTCGCGGGAACGGTCTGCCGCCCCGGAGAGTTGCCGTGATCGGCGACACGCTTGAGCCCTTGCAGGGTGCTCTCGAATCGCGAATCCGCCAGCGAAGGAGCGTCGACAGGGTTGGCCGGCTCCGCCTTCCAGGGCTGTACGGCGGCCAGCGGCAGCAAACAGGCCGACCAGAGCAGCGCGGCGGCCACGACGCCGTCGGCGCCGGGAATGCGGCGAGTCAGCCGCGGATCGAGCACCGCCTTGAGCCGGTCCTTGAGCGCCGAGGATTGCGATACCTCGAGAGGACCCCAGAGCCGTCTTCCGGCCACGGCTCGCGCCACCTCGAGGAGGTGTCCCGCGTACTCGGAGGGCCTGGCGCCGGCCGCCAGCACCCGATCGTCGCAAGCGCGCTCGCGGTCGACGACGAGCTGACGGGCCGTCATCCAGACAAGCGGGTTATACCAATGCAGCGCGCAAGCCACCTGGGCCATCAAGTTGATGAGATTGTCGCCGCGGCTCACATGGCACAGCTCGTGGAGCAGAATCGAGCGGCGGCGCCCCAGGGACCAAGTCTTGGAAACCTCGGGGAGGATCACGGCGGGGTTCCAGAACCCGACCGAGAGCGCCACCTCCAGCGCCGGGCTGGAGAGCAACTTGACCGGTTGGCGGATTCCCAGGTCGAGGCTCAAACGCGCGGCCGTGCTCAACCACCAGTCATCCTCGATGGGGCGGGCTTGGCTTACCGCTCTTCGAATACACCAGATCCCCACTCCGACCCGACTGATGAAGAACAGGACTCCAGAGATCCAGAAGGCGAGAAGCAGAGGCGCCACCGCGAAGGGCCGCGCCAAGACGACCGATCCGGAGGACGCCGCTGGAAGAACCTCGGCCGGCACGGCAGGTACCCCCGATGCTTGGGGGACTGCCCCCAGAGCCGCGCTCGGCGTTGGCCGGACTGGTTCCGGCGATCGGGAGATTGCGGCCGATCCCAGGGGCTCTTTTGATTCGGGAAGGAGCGTGGGGGGTGGAAAATCGGTGTTTTCCCAGGTTTGAAAGACGGTCTTGTCGACCAGGCCCAACTTCCAGCCGGGGAGGACGACCGAGAGCACCGGCAAGGCCAGTATGGCAGCCAGGGTCAAGGCACGAGCCAAGTGCCTGTAGGAGGCGGATGTGGACTGGCGCAACAGACGCAGGGCGACCGCCGAGAATCCCAACAGCAAGAGGCCCTTGACCGCGACCTCCAGCCAGAGCACCGCTGCCGCGGCCCAGAATCCGCCGTCCATGATTTGTGCAGCCCACTCCCCTGCGGGCGCCATACCCTACCGTCCTTCTTCCTTCGCCTTCTCGAGCAACTCCATGATCTCATCGACATCGCTCTGAGACAAATCCTCGTTCAACACGTGCGACACGAGGTCGACGGCCGAACCACCGAAAAAGGTGTTCATGACGTGCCGAAGCATCGAATCCTTCACCTTTTCGACGGGTGCCGTCGGGAAGTAGACGTAATGGTAGCCCTGCCTTTCGTGGCGGAGATGCCCTTTTCTCTCAAGCACTCCCAGCAGCGTTCTCACTGTGGAGTAGCCAGGAGGATCCGGCAACTGCTGCTGCACGTCCTGGGCGGTAGCCTGACCGCTGCGGTAGATCACGTCCATGATCTGGCGCTCGCGGCGGCTGAAGTCTTGAGTCTCTTTTTTTGCCACTAAACTCACCTCGCTTCGTCTGGTATAGAGGTTATCCGCCCCGGCCCTAAAAGGCCTGTGAGGCGAAACACCGCTAATGGTGCGAATAAATTAACACTCCACGGCCCAGCGGTCAACCGAAAAGTGCTTGGCGGCGATTTGGAAGTTGACGGGAGGCCTGAGAAAATGCTAATTTATTCGCATCCGCTTCGGCCCTCAAGGCTGGCGGGGAAAGCGGATCGAGGGAACGGCTGGAAAGATGAAGATTCGGGATGACCTTACGGCGGTCGGCTGCGGCAGGGCTTCTGCGCGCTCCGTAGGGTTGTTGCTTCTGCTCGCGACTCTGAATTGCAGCACCCTTTTCGCCTCGCGCCTGGCCTGCGGAATCGAACAGCTCAGCCATTCCAACGTCGCCCTGCTGGCCACCGAAGCCGTGGCCTTGAACCGACCGGGAAACCAGGTCCTACTGCTCAGTCGCGACAACCCAACCGGTCACAACGGAGACCGCAATTTCGAACTCTTCTGGAGAGACCTGGAAAGCGGCGAGGTTGCGCAGCTCACCAACACCCGAGGCGGCAGCCTCTTCGGAAACGGGATCTCCGCCAGCCACAACCTGGACCGAGTGGCGTTCGTCACCAATCGCAACCCCACGGGCGAGAATCCCTCCGCTCGCAGACAGCTCTTCCTGCTCGACACCCAAGCGGGAGAGTTCCGGCAGATCACACATTTCTCCAACAACGCTCTTTCGCTTTCCCCCGCTCCCAAGATCAGCGGCAACGGCCGCTTCATCGTTTTCGTGAGTCAGGAAAACCCGTCGAACGACGCTGTCCCGGTGAGCCCTGACGACGGGACGGCTGGTGGAAACTCGCCACAGGTTTTCCTCTACGACATCAAGGAAGGGGCCTTTCTGCAGGCCACCCAGCTGTCGCAGCTCTCCACACCCGTGGCCTTTTCGGTCAGCCGCAATGGTTCTCTGCTTGCTGTTTTGGTGACTCACCGCTTGGGTGGATTCAGTGAGATCGACTTGATCGACCTGGAAAGCGGCGATTTGAATCTGATCGTTCCCCTCGACCAGGTCTATGGAGATGCGGGAGCCAACGACTTGATCTTCCTGAGCGAGGATGGAAAGCGGCTCTTCTTCGTTGCCAGCACCGACCTCATCGGACTCAATCCCGACGGGAGCGCCGACGTGTTCTCGGTATCCCTCGACGAGGCGGAAACCGCGATCGACACCGTCACCCAGATCACCCGGCTGGCGGCCGGCGGAGGACTCGAGGCGCTGACCGTCAGTCATGACGGAACGCGAGTGTTGATCCGCACACGCTCCGATTTGGCCGACTGGCAGGGCAACAACGCATCAAACGTCTTCGCCATCGACAACACCAGCGGTGAAGTCCTGCAGGTCACCCACCTCGACCAACCTTCGCGGGGGAGCGGCAGGATCTTCACCAACCTCGACGGAAGCCGCATCCTCTTCAGTTCGGCGGACGACCCGATCGGCCTCAACCCCGACGGGAGCAGCGAGGCTTTCTTTACTCATTGCCAGGCTGCACAAGAAGGGTATTTTCCGCAGATCGGTTTCGGCTTGGCGGGCGGTCTTCGCTTTGTCACGAGTTTCATCTTCGTCAACCCCGCTGAGAGCACATCCTTGTTCGTCCAGTTCTTCGATCGGTCCGGCGAGCCCCTGACGGTGGACCTGGGAGAGTACGGGGTTCGCTCCACCTTCAACTTCCAGATTCAGCGGGGCACCCCGCTTTTTCTCGACACCGCCGCCCGCCAGGCTCTGAAGGTCGGTTACGCCCGTGTCTACGGAGGTCCGGCGCTTAACGGCAACGCGGTCTTTACGGGCAGCATGCATGCCACCGACACCATTCTCTTCGAAGCGGCGGTGCCCCTCGCCGAGCCCCTCAGCGAGTTCACGCTGGTGGTGACCAACCAGAACAACTACAAGACGGGTTTGGCCATGGTCAATACGGCGGCTCGCGGCCTCCCCGCTGTCGCTTTCATCCCGTCCGACGGAGG
>JBFGHF010000376.1:0-4774 GCA_041578355.1 Acidobacteriota bacterium | reverse complement strand
TTAGAACTGCCAGAGGCCGTTCTGAATTCCGCCTTGGATGTAGATGGCGAAGGTGCCCTGGCCGGGGATCTCCAGCGGCGGATGGGCCACCTCGCCACCGGCCTCCACTGCCGCGGCGAGGGCAGCTTCGATATCGTCCACCAGCCAGTAGGGGCGCGCCACGGGTTGTTCTGACTCGTGCATGGGTGCCCGCACGCCCACCAAGCCGCCTCCCGGCAGCTCTGCCGTCTTGGCGCCGCCCAGCCCGGGGTTCGGCTCGCTGAACTGCACCCCGCCCGCCGCGGAGTAGGCGGCGCACACCGCGTCGACTTCATCGGTCACGATTTCTAGATAGTGGATCTGCATGATTCTTTCCTTCCGCAGGAACGTTGGCTGTGCCGCCGAACGGCGTGAGTTTATGTGGCATGAAGCGTTAGGCCGGCTTCTTCCAAGCGGCTTCCATCAAGTCGAACCCCTGTTGCCAGCCCGCTTCCGAGGCAGAGGTGGTGCCGGGGGCAAGCTCTCGGAGTTCGCTCGCAATATCCTCGCCGGTTTGCGAGAAGGTGACGACACAACCAGATTCTTCCGGGGTGATTTCAACGGAAATCGTGTCGCTGTTGGGGGAAAACTGCGGCATCGCAAAGGTGTAAGTCAACCGGTGCGGTTTATCGACCTCCAGATACTCGCCGGTTGCCGTATACGTCGTCTTCCCCTCCGTGCGGACGATTCTCCGGCGGCCACCCACCCGCAGATCGATGTCGAAAATCGTGTTCTCTCCCCACCAGATCGGCATCGAATCCGGGTTGGTCAGGACATCGAACACCATGTCAGGTGGGACGCCGAAGCGGCGTACGATTCGAAGTCCGGGTGCTTGTTTGGTTTCAGTCATGGGAGTGCCCCTCTCGAGTTGATCGCATCTCCGGCAGGCATCGTTTTAGATCAAATCGTTTCAACTTGTCCAGCGGCCTGGCGGCTTTCGGCCCGAGGTCCCGAGAGAGGACCAAGCCGGTTTCCCGGAGTTCGAAGCTCCGAGATTGTAGGCTAGTCGCGCGAAGACTCGAGTCCGCCCAACCTTTTCGTGGAGGATTCTTCTGGAGTCCCTTCTCCAGCGAGCGAGCTCCTAGCGCCGAGAAGTCTCGCAATCGTATTCGTAATCGGCCCGCTTTCCGAGAACAATCAGAGCCCTCTCGCCAAAGAGTTTCGACAACGATACCGATTCCGCAAACGATTACGACGTCTCAAAACTCAAACTTGACCAGTTTGTGAACTTCCTGCCGACCTGGTCGATCTAGGCACGCAATCTGGTTTTTTGCTACACTGCATTCAGCTGAATTCTCTCAGCCTGCGGCGCACAACAGGATCTCAGTGGATCGCGCCGCCGATCAACACCCCTTCTCTACAGCTGTTGTGTGGATAGGAAATACGACGGGCCGCGTCGTGTCTGTGTCTGCTTACAACAGTACGCTGGCCTGCTGAAAGCGATACATCTATGTCTGCTATTCCAACCGAATCTTCAGGATTCGATACCTTTTGTTTGAACCCCGCTTTGATGCGTGGAATCTCCGAGGCCGGATTCGTGAGTCCCCGGCCCATTCAGGAAGAGGCCATTCCGGCCACGTTGCAAGGCCGTGACATCTTGGGTCTGGCCGAAACCGGAAGCGGAAAGACCGCGGCCTTCGCCCTTCCCGTGCTGCAGAGCCTCATGCGGGCGCGAAAACAGCGCGGCCCGCTGGTGCTGATCGTGGCGCCGACCCGCGAGCTGGCCAGTCAGATCAACCAGGAAATCAAGGCCTTGGCCCGATTCACCAGAATCAAGACGGCCACTGTCTTCGGCGGTGTCGGGTTTCGTCCCCAGATCGCCTCGCTGCGCAGAAATCCGGAAATCATCGTGGCCTGCCCGGGCCGCCTCTTGGACCTTCACCGCCAGGGTGAGGTGTCGCTCGACCAGGTCGAGACGCTGATCCTGGACGAGGCCGACCACATGTTCGATATGGGCTTTCTACCCGATATTCGGCGCATCATCGGCGCCTTGCCGACCAAGCGCCAGAACTTGCTCTTCTCGGCGACCATGCCTGCCGAAATTCGAGGCCTGGCGGGAGGAATCCTGAAAGATCCTCATGTGGTGGACCTCAACCATTCAAGGCCCGTATCCACCATAGAACACGCCCAGTACCCGGTCGAGAACATTGCCAAATTCGACCTCTTGCGGCACGTCTGCTCCGAAAAGGGATTCGTCTCGGCGATCGTCTTCACCCGGACGAAATACCGCGCCAAGAGGCTGGCCGAGCGGCTCCAGCGCGCCGGTCACCGGGCCATCGCCCTGCAGGGCAATATGAACCAGTCCCAGCGCGTCAAGGCCATGGACGGGTTTCGCAGGCGCCACTTCGATGTCCTGGTGGCCACCGACATCGCCGCTCGAGGCATCGACGTCCACCAGGTTTCCCATGTGGTGAACTTCGATATGCCATCCACTGTGGATGCCTTCACTCATCGCATCGGGCGGACCGGAAGGGCCGAACGAGAAGGAAAAGCCTACACCTTTGTGACCGGTGACGACCTTCATCTGGTGGCTGCCGTCGAACGCCGGATCGGAGCCTCGATTCCGCTCCGGGAAGTGGAAGGACTCTCATCGGCGCGCCTCCATGAGGACAGGGCCAGGGAAATGCGGCGCGCCCAATCGAAGAGACAGGTGCGCACTTTCGGAAAGGCTCGCCGCTCTCGGCGAAAAGCCTACCGGAGGGCTTCCTGATCAAGCCGGGAGATGAAGCGCGCGGCATCCCACCGCCCAAAGGTCACGGGGATCTGCGACTTTCAGAGCAGCGTCCGTGACGGGGTTGCCCCAATCGAGTGAGAGCCGATCCCGACTCTCGCTCGCGCCTCTCGGTCTCGCCGGGGACATCGAATCGACCCAGGACTGAAGTCCTGGGCTATTTTCGATGCGTCCTTCCGGACGCATGCCTCGTCAGCCTGGTTGGATGCCGGGCAATGATGGGCACCTGGTGATGGGGGTCATAGCCCTCGGCCCGATTCGGCGACTCCTGACGGAGCTTCGTTCGTGAGAACGAAGACAAACTCCCCGTTCCCTCTTGCCCGTTTTCTGCAATCTCACGGGCGTGGTCACCCCAATCCAGGTTCGGCGACTCCTTGACAGAGCTTCGTTCGTGAGAACGAAGACAAATTCCTCTTGTCCGCGTTCTCACGAACGCGGCTCTGTCAGGGGAGTATGGCGCGAGACGCGCCGCATAGGATGACTGCGCCCAGCGCCAAGGCGCCCAGCGCAAACAGCTTCAGATATCGAACGGCCAACGGAATCGCCCATTTGCCGAACTCGTGGTGCCACCGCCACGGGGTGAGCAGCAGTCCCACCGCTGTCACGACGATCAGCCATCCGAAATAACGGAAGAGATCCGGGAACCACATCCAAGGAGCGAAGGTGACCAAGGCGGTCCCCGCGAGCAGCCGCAGGAGCTGTTCCGTGTAATGCGCCCTCGCGGAACTGGCAAAGGATTGGAGAAAAAGTCCCGCACGGAGCGGCTTGATCAACGCCAGCACCCCCAATCCAATCAAAAAGAGACCGAAGGCCACCACGACGACACCGGAGAGCAGTTTCATTGATCCGACGAGAGTATCTCATTCATGGGGATTCCGGAGAAGTATGCGGCGGAGGCTCGTTCTACTCCTCGTGGTCTCGACGTTGACGAGAGCTGCAGAAACTCGGAGAGTTCGACACGAAAACGTCGAGCTGGGTCGAGACCCCTTCCGACATCAGAAAACTCGGGGGAGCCCTCTTCTGCGACCGGCGCTACGGCCAAGTCTTCGTCTATCACAACGGCGCCCAATCCTACTATGGTGCCAGGGGATTCCGCGGCTCGCTGAGGATCTGAATCACTGACATCTTCACGCTTTGTTATTTCAATGCTCGCCACGATTCCGCTTTGCTCTCTGAAGATCTCTCGGCCCAGATGCCCGCTGCTGGACACTCACTTCAACGGCTTCGAGATGTACTACGACACCACGGAACGGGGGCGCACTTGTTGGATCCCAGGCTCTCCGTCGGCCCTCCGGGGCTCTTTGCCAAGAGGAAAGCCTCACTTCCCCGGGGCTCACGCCCCGGGCTTTACTCCTTCGCCTCTCGCGAGGCTCTAGACGCGGCGGCCCGCGCCGTTGGGAGAGCGGCCCGGCCAATCTAGTGCACGTGACTCGCAACCGTAGGCCGGGTCCGCCCAGTGATGTGTTCTGCGGCCGATGTTGCAGTCTGCCCTCACTTCTGCTCAGATTACCGCCTCGAGCTCCCAAAAATCAGGATAAGTCAAAACGAAACCGACTTCATCAACGGTCAGCTCCCGAGAGAAACTCCCGGAGCTGTATCGATAGGTGGACTCTGTAAGGCGGCTATACACCTGGTCGAGCGGCTCCAAAGAGAAGCTTGGAAAGCGCAGCCACGCCGCCCTAACATTCGCGCGGTCGCCTTGGGCAAGGCCGAGGCGCCGAATTGGAAGCAAGTTTGTTGAGGGGCTAAAATTCAGATCGACGTCTAGGCAACCCTCCAAGGCTGAGATTTGCTGACCTTTCATCCACCACCGACTGACATCATCCACAGACAGCTCGATGTCAACGCTTTGGATGCCGACCCATCCGCGCACCTCGACGGATGTTGTCGATCCATTGGCGGCGCACGTTATGCGGTAATCCAACCTGCATGGCTGGCCATGGTGACGAAATACAGCAGTGCCACTGAGACTTCCGCCGTTCCCATTCAACAGAAACCGGGCCGATTCATGCTCTGGCTGATCGA
>JBFGHF010000375.1:0-4782 GCA_041578355.1 Acidobacteriota bacterium | reverse complement strand
CTCTCCACCACCTCCTTGCGGTCTCGAAAGAGGCCGTGGGTGAGCACCAGCAGCGGTTTTTCCGGGTCGCCGTCCATCCACCAGCCGCTGATCTCCACGTCGTCTTCGGTGCGAAAGTCGACCTCGCGGTATTCCCGACCCAGATCGCCCGGGCTCATTTGAAGCTGGGTATCCATGGGCCGGGTTCCCGCGTCGGAAACGAATCCGGCGGCCAGCAGGGGAAAAACAACGAAAAGCGTACCCAAGAGAACCACGACATACGCGCCGAAGCCGAACTTGGCGATCTTGAACAGGGTAGTCCGACGGCCCAACAGGTAGACGACACCCCGAACAAGCAGGATCAGAATCAAGAAAACTCCGGCCAGAATTCCGGCCCAGGTCAGAATCAGCATCTCGAAAGATTGTCGAACTTCAGCCGACGAATGTCGAGGCAAAGCGTGGCGCAGCCTTCCAGGCTGCGCTCCCGACAGACTTACCCGGGGCTGGAAGGCCCTGGGCTATCTTCACACCGCCCCAGCGGGGCTCGTCGCACCCGCATCGACTGCCATTCAAGATCTCCGGCTTAAGCGACCGATTCGGGCAACACGCCCTCCCGAACGCGGCTCCGTCAGAGATGCTCGCCCCGGTCGCCGGGAATCTGCGATCTGGGCAACACGCCGTTTCATGCGCAGACTGGAGGGCCGCGTCACCCCGACCTCATCTGGTCCAGGCCAACCACTTCTTGAACAGAGCCTTGACCGTCGGTGTGAGGCGGGTGCGGTTGTAGGCGTCGGCGGCCTGCTTGATGGCCTCGGCTTGTGTCGGGTAAGGATGGATGACGCCCGCGATCGTCCCCAGCCCCACCCCGCCGACCATGGCCAGTGTGATTTCGCTGATCATGTCTCCGGCATGGCTCGCCACGATGGTGGCTCCCACGATCTCATCGTTTCCCTTCTTGGTAAGGATCTTGACGAAGCCTTCGGTCTCGCCTTCGGCCACCGCCCGGTCCACGTCGTCGAGTTTGCGCAGATAAGTGTCGATTCGGATCCCCTGTTCGGCGGCGTCTTTCTCGTAGAGGCCGACGTGTGCGATCTCGGGGTCGGTGTAGGTGGCCCAGGGAATGGTCAAGGCGCTGGCTTTCTTGCGTCCCAGGAAAAGCGCGTTCTGGATGACGATTCGCGCCATGGCGTCGGCGGCGTGGGTGAACTGATAGGGAGAGCAGATGTCGCCCGCGGCGTAGATGCGCCGATTGCTGGTCTGCAGTCGGTCGTCGACCTCGACCCCTTTGCGGTGGTACTTGACTCCCACGCCCTCCAGGTTGAGGCCGTCGGTGTTGGGGGAGCGACCCGCGCCGACCAGGATGGCGTCGACCGCAATCCTCTGCTCCTTGCCGCCCGTCTCCACCACCAGGACCTTCGCTGAATCCTCGATCTCTACTTTCTGGATCGACGCCTTGAGCACAAGACGAACTTTGTCGCGGACCAAGGCCGCCTCGACGATTTCGGCGGCGTCGCGGTCTTCGCGGGCCAGGATCTGAGGCAGGATTTCCAGCAGATAGACCTCCGAGCCGAAGCGACGGAAGGACTGCGCGAGTTCGCAACCGATGGGACCGGCTCCGATGACCGCCAAGCGGCGCGGCAGGTCGGTCAGCTCGAAGACGGTTTCGTTGGTCAGGTAACCGGCCTCTTCCAATCCCGGAATGGGCGGCGCGGAGGCGCGAGCCCCCGTCGCGATGACCGCTTTGTTGAAACGCAGAACCCGGTCGCCGACCTCGATTTCTTCTCCACCCTTGAAACGCGCGGCGCCCAAATAGACATCCACCCCCAGGTCCGAGAATCGTCGGGCCGAGTCGTGGTGGCTGATTCCCGCTCGGATCCGTCTCATCCGCTCCATCACCGACGGGAAATCGACCGTCGTTCCCTCGGGAACCTGAACGCCGTATTCCCCCGCCTGCCGGACCGCCGCCCATGCCTTCGCCGAGCGGATCAACGTCTTGGACGGCACGCAGCCGACGTTGAGACAGTCGCCGCCCAACAAATGCCGTTCGATCAGCGCCACCCGTGCTCCCAGGCCTGCGGCGCCCGCCGCCGTCACCAGCCCCGCCGTACCCGCTCCGATGACCACCAGGTTGTAGCGGCCCTCGGGCTCCGGGTTGACCCAATCCGCCGGATGAACGTGGGAGAGGAGTTCCTGGTTGTGGGAGTCCATGGGATGGATGCGCACGGGGACGGGATGGGACATGGAACGCTCCTAGTTTGGATTGGCGGTCGGCTCCCCGACGGGATCGACTTTTTGGGCCAGTGCGCGCCGCGCCAGCCGCGTCACGTAGAGCGACACCGCGACGGTGACGGCCAGTCCCGCGATGTAGGCGGCCCACTCCAGATTCGAGCGAGTCTGCTCGCCGGCGGCAATCATGGCCAGGTCGCCGGCCAGAGATCCGATGTAGACGTACATGACCGTCCCGGGCAGCATCCCCACGAAGGAAGCCAAAGTGTAGTCTCTGAGCGACACCCGGGTCAGGCCGAAGGTGTAGTTGAGCAGGTTGTAGGGGAAAAGGGGCGAGAGCCGGATGAGTCCCACGATCTTCCAACCCTCGGCGGCCACCGCCTCGTCCACTGCCTGGAATCTTCGGTTGCCTTCGATTTTCCGCTTGACCCAGTCGCGGGCCAAGTAGCGGCCCACCAAAAACGCGGCCGCGGCGCCCAGCGTCGCGGAAACGATCACGATGGCCGTCCCCTTGAACACACCGAAAATAACGCCCGCGCCCAGCGTCAGAATCGAGCCGGGGATGAAGAGCACAGCGGCGGCGACGTAAATGCCGACAAAAGCCAGCACTCCCGCCGGACCAAGCCGGTCGACCCAATCGAGGAGCTGCCGGAAGAGCTCGGGTATGTCGAAGGTCCGGGTGGCGACCACCAGCGCCAAGACGGCCACGACCAGCAGCCCGACCCTCCATTTGTTCGCTCTCGGCTTAGGCATTTCTCGTCCTCTGTCCTTCGTCCTGGGACCTTTGCAGACGTTTCATCAGAAGACACGCCGGCTTCTCGAATGTGCGCGGATTTGCAGAACGGGTAAATCCGCGGGCGCAGCGACAAGAACTCTGGCTACTCTTCCGCTCCCGCCAACTCCTCCATGACCCGGTAGAGCACCTGAGTGCCTTCCCGGCCATGACCCGCCGCCTGGGCGCCGGCGAAAAACTGGCGCACCATCGAAGTGACGGGCAGAGGCGTCGAGCTGGCGTCGGCCGCCTCGAAAACGAGTCTCAGATCCTTCTGCAGCAGATCCACCATGAATCCAGGGGCGAAATCGCGATCGACGATGCGCGGTCCCAGATTGGAAAGCTGCCAGCTGCCCGCCGCGCCGCCCGCCACCGCCTCGATCATCACTTTGGGGTCGAGTCCGTTCTTTCGGGCCAACAGCAGGGCCTCCGCCACACCCTGCAGCGTGACCGAAACCAGGATCTGATTGCAGAGTTTGGTGAGTTGACCGGACCCCACGGGGCCACAATGGGTGATGGTCTTGCCCATTGTCTCGAACACCGGCCGGACCCGCTCGAAGACTTCTCGGCGTCCGCCCGCCATGATCGCCAGGGTCCCCTTCTGGGCGCCCACGTCGCCGCCGGAGACCGGAGCGTCGATCAGCTCGCAACTTTTCTTCCGCAACAATCCTTCCAACCTCTGTTCCACTCGAGGAGAGATGGTGCTCATGTCGACCACAATCGAACCGGGCTGGATTTTCTCCAGAATTCCCTTCTCTCCGGCCACAACCTGTTCCACGTCGGGTGAATCGGAAACGATCACGATGATGATTTCAGCAGCGGCGGCCACCTCACGCGGAGATTCGGCCACCCTTGCCCCGCGCGAAGCAAGCGATTCCGTCTTTCCGGCGGTCCTGTTGTAGACCGTCAAGGGATAGCCCGCCGCCAAGATGTGGCCGGCCATCGGCTTTCCCATGATTCCCAAACCGATGAACCCGATCGAAGGTTTTGACATAGATCCCTCGCTCTCGATTGCGCCTGCGCGTTTTTCGCTTCAGCACCTTTGATCTTGAGAGAACTGATCGCAATTCGCAAGATTGCGTCGCTGTAGCGGCCTGTCCGGCGCCCCAAAGAAACCGCTGGAGAGGCCGACCCGCCCGCCGCCTCGTCTTCATTTCTGGCAAGACCCCCGCCCTAAAAGATAGAATCGGATCGGAAAGGAAAGCTGCAATGAAACCCGTAATGATCATCCTGGCCATCCTGGTGGGCCTTTTCGTCCTGGCGCTGGCTGCCAGCGTGACCTTCTTCTGGCTTCTCAACCGTCCCCCCTCGGTGCAAGCCGAAAGTGTGCTGGAAATGACGGTGGGAGGTCCCTTGCGGGAGACCTCGTCGCAACATCCCTTTCTGGCACTGCTGGAGCAGGACCGGCCCAGTCTTTACGACTATTGGCGGATCCTGGACAGCGCCGCCGACGACGACAGGGTGAAGGGGATCTTTCTGGAGATACAACCGCTGCTCTTGTCAATGGCCCAAATCGAGGAGTTGCGGGACGCTCTTGCCAAGTTTCGCCAGTCCGGCAAGCCGGTTCACGCGTTTCTTGCCCTGGACATGGTGGGCGACGGAGAGCTCTATCTGGGGTCTGCCGCCGACACCATCACACTCAACCCCGACACAGCTCTGCTGGTCAACGGCATCTACGCCGAGGTGACTTTCTACAAGAGGACTCTCGAAAAGCTGGGCATCCAGCCTCATTTCATCCAGTTCAAGGAATACAAGAGTCCGGAAGTCTATGAGCGCGAAGAGCTGAGCCCCGAGTTCGAGGAGAT
>JBFGHF010000374.1:0-4785 GCA_041578355.1 Acidobacteriota bacterium | reverse complement strand
GTGGGTCTATGGGTCCATGGGCCGATTACGATTACGATTACGAATACGATTACGGGCGAACGGATACGATAAACCTAGATACAAACCCACGAACCTACCAACCCACAAACCTACAAACCCACAAACCTACAAACCCACAAACCTACAAACCCATGCATCCCCCCATCCAAGTCGAGGATCTTCGCAAGAACTACGGGGATCTCGAGGCGGTTGCGGGAATCGATTTCGAGGTCAAGGCGGGGGAAGTATTCGGGCTTTTGGGGCCCAACGGCGCGGGCAAGACGACCACCGTCGAGATCCTGGAAGGACTGAGATCGCGCAGCGGGGGAAAGGTACGGGTGCTGGGTTTCGACCCCGAGACGCAAAGCAAGCCGCTCCGCGACCGGATCGGAGTCGCACTCCAATCGACCAACCTGCAAGAGAAGATCAAGGTGATCGAGGCCATGCGGCTCTTCGCCAGCTTCTACAGCCGCACCGTCGACATCGAGGCCTTGCTCGACGAGCTGCAACTGACCGAAAAGAAAGACGCCTTCTACTCCACTCTTTCGGGAGGACAGAAGCAACGGCTTGTCTTGGCGCTGGCTCTGCTCAACGATCCGCAAGTCGTTTTTCTCGACGAACCCACGGCGGGGCTCGACCCCCAGGCACGCCAGCAGATCCACGCCTTGATCGGCGAGTTGCGGGACCAGGAACGGACCGTCTTGCTGACCACCCATTACATCGAAGAGGCGGAGAAGCTTTGCGATCAGGTGGCCATCATCGACCACGGTGTGATCATCGCGCGCGGGACGCCCGGGCAGATCCGCTCCCAAACGGTGGGGGAATCGGTGGTTGAGGTGACCTTCGAAACTCCGCTTCCAGACGCCCGGCTTCCGCAGTGGAGCGAGTCGCAGTCACATCAGTTTTCCGGCGACCACACCCGGCTCTCGGTTTTTTCCTCGGAGCCGACGCTGACGCTGGTCGAGCTGATCAAATGGATCGATCAACGGGGACTCGCCCTGACGGACGTTCATTTGAAGAAACCTTCCTTGGAAGACGTTTTCATCGAGCTGACGGGAAGGAGCCTGCGCGAGTGAAGCCTTACCTCGAGATGATCAAGACCGATCTGCGCCTGGCTCTTCGAATGAAAGGTGTTCTCTTCTTCAATTACGTCTTTCCACTTCTCTTTTTCTTCGTGTTCGCCGAATTCATGGATGCCGGGCAAGGCGGGACCATCACCTTCATCGTCAGCATGGTTCTGGTGTTGGGAATCCTGGGCAACGGCCTCTTCGGGGCGGGGATGAGAGCCGTCCAAGAGCGAGAGGCCAACATCCTGAGAAGATACCGAGTGGCCCCCATCACTCCCATGCCGATCCTGGTGGCGTCGCTGGTGACCGGCTGGGTGCTCTACCTTCCGGTGCTGCTGATCGTGCTGACGCTGGCCCATTTCTTGTACGGCATGCCCGTCCCGGACCGCTGGTTCAGCCTGCTGCTTCTCATCAGCATCGGCGTCGTGGCCTTTCGAGGTCTGGGACTGATTCTGGCATCGGTCGCCAATTCGATGCAGGAAGCCAACGTCCTCATCCAGATTCTCTACATGCCGATGCTCTTCCTCAGCGGTGCGACCTTTCCCTTGACGATTCTCCCCGATTGGGCGCAAATCCTTTCGCAATTCCTGCCCGCCTCTTATTTGGTGACCGGCTTTCAGGGCATCTTCATCCGAGGGGAGAGCTTTCTGGTCAACTGGTTCCCCGCTCTGGCGCTGCTCATCTCGATGAGTCTTTCTCTTTTCGTGGCCAACCAACTCTTCCGTTGGGAAAAGGAGGAGAAGATCCCCAACTCTTCGAAGCTCTGGGTGGTTGCGGTGCTCCTGCCGTTTGTATTGCTCGGAACCTATCAAGCGTTCTCGAGGGACCAGATCGAGAAAGCAGAGCAGCTTTGGCGCGACATGCAGCGCCGAGAGACGGTGCTGATTCGCGGCGCCCGCATTTTCGTGGGGGACGGCCGGGTGATCGAGTCGGGCAGCGTGCTGGTCAAGGAGGGCAAGATCGATATCGTTTTCGAAGGCGTCGCACCCAGCGCCGAGAGCCTGGGGGCGGCCGTCCTCGAGGGCGCCGGAAAGACGCTTTTGCCCGGATTGATCGATGTCCACGTTCACTTGGCCGCTCCGGGAGGGGTGGTCGGGGAAGCTTCCGACTTCAACCCCCAGGACTCGATGGAAAGGGCGCTGATCACCTACCTTTTCAGCGGGGTGACGGCGGTGCGCAGCGTCGGCGACGCCCTCGATCCCGCCCTGAGCCTCAAGCAGCGGATCACGGATGGTGGGCTTCTGGGCGCCGAGCTTTTCAATGCGTGTCCACTCTTTACGACCGAGGGCGGCCATGGAACGGAGTACTTCGACGAAATCCCGGAAATGTTCCGCCAGATGGCTCTGAATCAGTTCGTCCGCATTCCGAGCTCCGCCGACGAGGCGCGCCGCCAGGTTCGCGAGCTGCAAAGCCGGGGGGTCGATGCCATCAAGCTGGTGCTCGAGGGGGGCGTGGCGGATATGCTCTTCGATCGCCTCGATCTTTCCTTGGGGCGAGCCGTGGCGGACGAAGCCGCCGCGCTGGGTCTTCCGCTGGCCGTCCACACCGGGGACAGGCGCGACGTGGCCGACGCCGTGTCCATCGGGGCGAAGAGCATCGAACACGGGTCGGCCCGCGATGAAATCGGAGCCGAGGTCTTCGAACGCATGGCAGCCGGCGGAACCTTCTACAGCCCCACCCTGAGCGTGGTGGAAGCCGTGGGCGAGTTGATCAAGGGGAGCAGCCGCCTGCTGGACCGCTCCCTGCTGCAACAAGTCGGTCCTCAGGCCATGCTCGACGCCACCCGCGCGGCGATCGAATCGGGTCGACTGCAGGAAGCCTACCGCAGGCATGCCAATTTCGGTAATCTCGAGACGGCGCGGGTCAACTTGGTGGCGGCTTACCAATCGAGTGTGCAGTTGGTGACGGGAAGCGATGCGGGCAACCTTCTGGTCGTTCACGGCCCCGGTGTCCACCGCGAGCTGGAGCTCTGGGTGGAGAGCGGGATTCCCTCTTCCGTCGCCCTGCAAGCCGCCACCTACAACGCGGCCCGTTTGCTCGGCCGCGGCGACCGCATGGGCCTGGTGGCTCCGGGCTACGACGCCAACCTGCTTCTCGTCGACGGCAATCCCCTGGAGGAGATCAGCGCCACGAGCCGCATCTCAGCGGTTTTCTTCCAGGGGGAGAGGATCAACCGCGCCCGGCTGTTCGGGCAATAGGGAATGTCGAGTGCGGACTTGGTGGGGACGAGTGTTCCCCACGCATCGTCGATGTTGTGCGGCCGCGGCGGCACGACCCGATGATGGGGGCAACGCGCCCTGACGATGGCGGTAGCGCAAGGGGCGGCGAATCACGACCGTGCAGCGCGGCAACGCCCCGCACCCCGGCGCATAGAGCAACCGGCAGCGGCGATTGCGGGACCACTGGACGAATCAGACACGGAAAAGGCACAATCAGATCGAAAAGAAAGTAGGAGGAATCGGTATGAAGAGTACGGACAAGGAAGAAACTCAGTCGGGTTTGGGCCGGCGATCCTTTTTGGGAGGGGCGGCGCTCATCGGCGCGGCTGCCTGGATGGGTTGCGGGTCGCCTCCCAGCGGGGAGAAGTTGCCGGTCGGGCCGACTACGGCGCCGGAGGGCAATACCCTGAAAGCAGGGCTGGTCGGCTGCGGAGGCCGTGGAACCGGGGCGGCCGGAAACTTTCTCGATGCGGGCCCCGGGCTGCAGATCTGGGCCATGGCGGATCTTTTCGACGACCGGCTGCAAAGGTCGCGTGAACGACTCAAAGCTCAGCGCGGAGTCGACGTCCCCGACGAACGCTGTTTCACCGGCTTCGACGCCTATCGAAAACTCATCGACTCCGGCGTCGACCTGGTGCTGCTGGCGACCCCTCCTCACTTCCGCCCCGAGCATTTCGCGGCCGCGGTCGAAGCTCGCAAGCACGTCTTCATGGAAAAACCCGTGGCCGTCGATCCCGCCGGTGTTCGGTCCGTGATCGAGACGGGGGAAAAGGCCGACGCCTTCAACCTCTCTGTCGTCACGGGCACACAGTTTCGGCACCAGCCCAGCTTCATCGAGACTTACAACAGGGTTCAGGAAGGCGTCATCGGCGATCTCCTCGCCGCACGCGCCTACAGCCTTCGTGGCCAACTCTGGTATCGCGAGCCTCAGCCGGAATGGTCGGAAATGGAAGCCATGCTGCGCGATTGGGTGAACTGGATCTGGCTTTCGGGCGATCACATCGTGGAACAGCACATCCACGGCCTCGACGTGGTCCGCTGGTTCATGGGCTCAGACCCCGCCAAGGCGGTGGCCACGGGAGGCCGCGCCCGTCGGGTCACAGGAGACCAGTACGATTTCTTCCAGACCGACTACGAGTTGCAGAACGGAACCCACATCCACAGCCTGTGCCGACAGATCGACGGCTGCACCAACAACATTTCCCGCTGGGTGGTGGGCACCAAGGGCTACACCAACTGCGAGGACACGGTGTTCGGGCCCGACGGCACGGTCATCTGGAAATACGAGAAGGAAGACGACAATTCCCCGTACGTTCAAGAGCACATCGACTTGGTCACGGCGATTCGAACCGGGGAGCGAGTCAACGAAGCCAAGGAAACGGCCCACTCCACCCTCAAGGCCATCATGGCGCGCATGTCGGCCTACACCGGGCAGGAGGTCGGCTGGGAGCAGGCCATGGACTCACCCATGAATCTCGGCCCCTCTCAGTACGCCTGGG
>JBFGHF010000373.1:0-4796 GCA_041578355.1 Acidobacteriota bacterium | reverse complement strand
GCAACGGTCCTGATGGTGGCGGACGCACTTTACGGCCTGAGGCGCCGGACGCGCGCCTTCGTGTCTCGTCACGGCCTCGGCACCACCCATTCGTGGCTCCAGTTCCACGTCTACGGGGCGGCGCTGGCGTTGCTCTTCATGTTGATGCACACCGGGTTCAGACTGCCCAGCGGAACCGTCAATTTCTGGCTCTGGGTTCTCACCCTTTGGGTGACAATCAGCGGAATGGCCGGCGTCCTGCTGCAGAAATGGATTCCTCGGACGCTTTCCTCCGGGCTGACCACAGAAGTCATTTATGAGCGGATTCCAGAGCTGACCCAACAGCTCTCGCGGCGCGCCGCGGGACTGGCCGATACATGCGAAGCCCCGGTCCGCAACTACTTCGAGGACCGGATTTCTCCGCTTCTGTCCAAGCCCAAGAGCCGGCTCATCTATTTCTTGGACATCACGGGCGGAATCCGGTCGCAGCTCAATGATTTCCAGTTTCTCAAGGAAATCCTGAGCCCGGAAGAGCGGCTCCGAGTGGACGAATTGGAGGGCCTCTACAAGACGAAGCTCGAGTTGGACGCGCACTATACACTGCAGGGCGCCCTGCGGAGCTGGCTGGTGGTTCACGTACCGCCATCCGTGGTTCTGATGATGTTGTTGGGCTGGCACCTTTTCTCGGCCTGGTACTACTGAGGCTCGGCTTCCAGGCTGCGACGAGGCAGAAGCGTGGCGCAGCCTTCCAGGCTGTGTTCCGGCAGAAGCGTGGCGCAGCCTTCCAGGCTGTGCTCCGGCAGGAAAAGCGCAGGCAGGATGCCCGCGCCACTTTTGACCATGAAACGGAGTGGAAAAGGCAGCTTCGGTCCCTGGCAGTTGCCCATCGCCGGCGACTACATCAACCTGCGGCCGCACAACCGACTGCTGATCTGGGGAACGCTCTGCGCCCTCGCGGCGGCACTGCTGATTGGCGTCAACTTTCTGTTTCTCGGCGAAGGGGCCCTCTCGGCGGGACCCATCTCGAGCGCTCACGCTCTGGCAGAAGAGGACTGCGGGGCCTGTCATAGCGCCGGCTCTGCCGTCAGCGACCGGCTCTGCAACGACTGCCACGAGCAAGCGTCAGAAGCAGGAACCTACTCCTTCGCCACACACTACGTCTATCGATCCAATCCACCCGGCGAGGATCGCACCCGCCAGATGGAAATGAAGTGCTCGGCCTGCCACGGAGAGCATTTGGGTCGAGCCGCGACCTTGACTGCGGTCGCCGACCGACGTTGCGTGGGTTGTCATCCCTACGGCTCTTTCAACGACCAGCACCCTCCCTTCGACTTCTCCGCCGAATCCCCGCTGGAGGAACCGGGAATCAAGTTCAGCCACACCTTCCACACCATCAAGGTCGCCACCGAGTATCAGTTGGAAGACGCCGCAAAGGCCTGTCTGTACTGCCATGTCGCCGATTCGGAAGGACGTCATTTTCAAGACCTGAGCTTCGACCTGCATTGCGCCAGCTGCCATCTCAAGCCCCCCATTCAAGTAGGCCCTCTTCCGGTGGTCGATCGGTTCGCTGCCGGCGAGGCCGCGCTGCTCTCCCTGGAGGGGTTTCGAAACCTCGAAGATCCCCCGGCTTGGGTGGCTGTGGCCGACCCGGGCCGGTTCTCCCGGCCTTCCCGCGGAGAAATCGTGAAATCGATCGTCGACCACCGCGATCGCTGGATTTTGGGAAATCTCGAGTTGCTCGGAGCTCAATCGACACAAGGGACCCCGCCGCGGCAGGAGTTGGAAAACCTCTACCGCTTGGCGCTGGACGATCTGCGCGACTATGCTTCGGGACTCTCCCAGATCCCCGAGCCCGATCTTCTCTCCCGGTTGGCCCGAATTCAGAGTCAATTGAGTGCCTTGGATCGCCAAGTCGCGAGGCGCGCTCCCGCCCAGCGCATCCTGGGCGAAGAGGAGCGGAAGTTGGTTGAGGACCTCACCGAACCCTGCCGCCTCTGCCACGTTCTGGACGGCCCCGGGCTGGCTGTGGTGCAAAACGATCAACGCGTCCTGAAGCGCGCCGAATTCGACCATGGCCCGCATCTGGCGGCCGAGGGATGTATCGGCTGCCACAATCGTATCCCGGTTGCCAGGGGAATCACCGCGACGCGGGTGGAAACGGGAACGGGTCTGGCCGAGGAACTGGCCGCCCGTGGAATCCCGATAACGGAATTCGCCCGCGCCCTGGAACTGCCCGGCGAAGAATTCACTTCGCTTCTGGAAGGAGGAGCATTGCCGGCACCCGCGGCGACCAACATACAACGGCTGCTCTCGACATGGTCGCGCGAAACGGATGTCGACCGGGCAGCCATCCAGAACGTACCGGGTATCGAGAAGTGCCGAGAATGTCACCAGCCCCGCAGGGCTGCGGCGGACTGTGTCAACTGCCATCTCTTTCATCCCCACAAGGGAATTCAATCGGGGAGGTCCTTCACCTTCAGGTAGCCGTCTGGACAACCGGGCGCCTTGACGGAGAAAAGCCAAGAGATGCAAACGCAGCGTCCGCAGAGGAAAAACGCAGAGCACTGCAGAGGCAACTCCCCTAAATCCGGGCACAGCTCCGCGAGCATTGCCTCGAACATGGTCGTTTTGTCGATCCTGCTTCTCCTCTGCCCGGGCCTTCTCCTCGCCCAGTCTCAGGACCCTCGATTCCCGAGGGCGTCCCGGCCGGCGGGCGAGACGACGGCGCTGCGCGGTATGGTCACCGACTCGCGCGGTGTTCCCCTTTCACAGGTCTTGATCGCGCTGGCCACACCGGACCGGCCTGAAAGCTCGGTTCTCACCGGGCCCAGCGGGAGGTTCCAATTCCCGAATTTGACTCCGGGGACCTACAGCTTGCGAGCCAGCCGTCCCGGATTCGAAGTCTGGGACAAGGTTCTTGCAGTGATGATCGGAGAGCCCTTGATGGTCCGCATCGAACTGGCCGCGATCGACGATCAAGAACGTGGTCGCTTGCCGCGGCCGGGACAGTCGCCTCCGCCGCCGCCCGGGCAACCGCCCGCCGGCTCGGGCCTGCCGCCTTCCTCAGTGATCCGCCGACCAGCCGACTTGGTCGAAGAGCCCACTCCAGAACGCCCCGCGGAAGTTGAAGGGCCTGAGTTCGCTCCCTTGGGGCATGCGGGCGGCCCCACGGTCCGCACCGACATCCCGCCCAACGACGACTTCCTCCCCCTGGCCGACCGTTGGCGCCTCGGTCTGCCCGAGTGGGACCGCTACTCCCCCTATGCCAGGGGCGATTTTCCCTACGTTCGGGGAAGGCGTCTGGACCCCTACAATCAGAATCGTTTCAAAGGCGACTATCCCATCTTCGGCAACCGCTGGTTCCTCAACCTGGAAGCGCAGAGCGATTTCTTGAGCGAATTCCGCCGCCTTCCGGTGGTGGGGCCGCCCAGCGCCGATCAGCCGGGGACTCCCCAGTTCTTCAGCCGAGGGGAGCAGTTCCAGTTCCTCGAGAACCTGATCTTCTCGGTGGACCTGTTCCGTGGCTACACCAGCTTCAAGCCTTTCGACATCCGCTTCAAGGTGACCCCGGTGGTGAGCCTCAACTATCTGGACGGCCGCGAAACCGGTCTGGTCAACATCGACGTTCGCCGCGGGACCGACCGCTACGACTCGCACGCGGCGCTGCAGGAGGCTTTCGTCGAGGTCCGGCTGGCCGAGACCAGTCCCTTTTACGACTTCGTCTCGGTGCGCGCCGGCACCCAGTTCTTCAACAGCGACTTTCGCGGATTCATCTTCTTCGACAGCCAGCCGGGCGTCCGCCTCTTCGGGAACTTCAAAGCCAACCGCCATCAATACAACCTGGCCTATTTCAACCTGGTCGAAAAAGACACCAACAGCATCCTCAACGCTTTCGAGACCAGACACCAGGAAGTGATCGTCGCCAATTACTACATTCAGGACTTCATCAAGCTCGGATACACCACCCAGTTCAACGTCCACTACAATCGTGACCAGCCCAGTTTCCACATCGACCGCAACGGCTTTCTGGTGCGTCCCGCTCAAGTCGGGAATCTGAGGCCCAAAGCCATCGACGCCGTCTATCTCGGCTGGACCGGGGACGGGCATTTCGGAATCCTCAACGTCAACCACGCTTTTTATCAGGTGGTGGGACAGGAACGCCCCAACCAGATTTCCGGGGACGTCTTCGGCCCGCGCAACAGCGACATCAACGCCCAGATGGCGGCCCTGGAGTTTTCGGTCGATCGGGATTGGAAGCGCTATCGCGCCTCGTTCTTCTACGCCTCGGGAGACGACAATCTGCTCGACGACCGGTCGAGGGGCTTCGACAGCATCGTCGACAACGTCTTCTTCGCCGGTTCGGGAGTGGGGTTCTGGAACCGCCAGGGAGTCCGCTTGACCGGCACGGGGGTGGGATTGACGACTCGTTTCAGTTTCAATCCCAGCTTGCGCAGCGCCAAGGAGGAAGGCCAGGCCAACTTCGTCAACCCCGGTCTCTACCTGTTCAATCTGGGGATGGATGCCGAATTGACGCCCAAGCTGCGGGCCACGGGAAATCTCAACGTGCTCTCCTTCGTCCACACCGAGGTGCTGGAGGCGCTCCTCTTTCAGTCCGACATCGACCGCTTCATCGGGGTCGACCTGGGTCTGGGAGTCACCTTCCGGCCCTGGCTGAACAACAACGTGGTGCTGGTGGGCGGCGCCGCGACCTTGATTCCGGGCGCCGGCTTTCGTGACATCTACAGCTCGAAGTCACTTTTCTCGAGCTTTCTCGAACTGAGGTTGGTCTATTGAAGCGCCCCCTGACGTTGCTTTTC
>JBFGHF010000372.1:0-4804 GCA_041578355.1 Acidobacteriota bacterium | reverse complement strand
GAGTCGAGGAGCCGGTTGTTCGGGGGCAACTCGAACTGGAGGGGCCCGGTCTGGTTTCCCGTCAACTTTCTGATCATCGAGGCTCTGCAGCGTTATCACCATTTTTGGGGTGATGATTTCAAGGTCGAATTCCCGACCGGATCGGGCCGGCTGATGAACCTGGAAGAGGTGGCCTCTCGACTTTCCAGGCGGCTGATTTCACTTTTCGAGCTGAGCAACGGCACCCGACCCGTCCTTGGAGATCGGGCCCTCTATCGCCACCAGGGCTGGCTCGACAAGATACCCTTCCATGAGTACTTTCACGGGGACACCGGCGAGGGCATGGGAGCAAGCCACCAGACGGGCTGGACCGCCTTGGTGGCCAAATTGATTTTTCAGGACGGCGAGGGAAGATGACTGGGGAGACATCGGGTTGATCATCCTCCTGGGTCCGCAGAGTCCCCGGCCCAACCTGGGTGAGGCTGTAGAGCTGTTGAGTGTGGACGGACCCTTCTGCGTCGTCACCGCGGGCTGGCAGGAGAGATCGGGCGAGACGGAGGCCCTCGCAGAGCATCTGGGGCGGAAACTGATCAACTTGAAGCTCTACGAGAGGGCGGAGAGGGTGTTCGCCGAGGATCCCGAATTCTTCGCCGCCCATCGCCGCCGCCAGGACCGGCTGCGAAAGTTGCAGGGGCTGTATCGGCTTCGACTCGCTCCCCTGCTGCGCACCGCCCGCCGATTGTTCGAGGAGGACGCGAACTCCGACCCGGACCTGCTGCAGGGTGAGCAGAAGTCGGCGCTGGAGATGGTCCGCATTCTGGATCGCCACCACCTGACCCGTCTGCGGCAGATTCATGCAGGTTGGTCCGAGCAATGGCGCCCTCTCGAGCGCGACAGCCTCCGAAGAGAGCGACGCAGGATCGAGAAGCAGGTTGCGGATTGCGACGCGGTTCTGATCGCGGGCGGGCATGTGGCCGTCCTCCTCAACCGCGCCCGGCTCTTCGGCTTGCAGCAAATGATTGGGTCTCGTCCCTTGGTGGCTTGGTCCGCCGGGGCCATGGCCGTCTCCGAACGAGTCGTGCTCTTTCACGACACCCCCCCGCAGGGCGCCGGGGACGCAGAGATCCTGGAGTCCGGCCTGGGGCTGGCCCGGGGAGTGGTTGCTTTGCCCCACGCGAGCCGCCGCCTCAACCTGAACGATCGGGTTCGCGTTCGCCTCTTCGCCCGGCGTTTTTGCCCCGCCTCCGCCGTCACCCTGGACAACGGTTCGATGCTCTGGTGGAACGGGGACTCGTGGTCCGGGAATCGGGCCGCCCGCCGTCTCACGGCCGAAGGAAGACTAGCCGAGGTGAAAGACCATGCAGGCGGCGATTAGAAAACTGCGCAGGCGTCGAAAACTCACTGCCAAAGACATCGACCGCTTCATCGAGTCCCACACCTTCCCCATCGTCGAGGGAGGCAGTGTCACTTTCGTCTATCGGGGGGAGGCCGAGAAAGTCCTCTTGCAGCATTGGATCTACGCTCTTCCCACCGCCCAGCCCTTTCAGAGGCTGGCCGCAACCGATCTTTGGTATTTGACGGTGGACCTGCCCGAAAACTCCCGGGTCGAATACAAGATCGAGGTGCGTTCCAACGGGAAGGCGGACTGGATTCTCGATCCGCTCAATCCCCTCTTGGCCCACGACCCCTTCGGTGCCAACTCGGTCTGCCAAGCCTCGGGCTACGAACGGCCGGCCTGGACCTTGCCCGATGCCGAGACTCGGTCGGGCCGGCTGGAAACGGCCACGTTGAAAAGCAAGGTGTTCGGACCCCGACAGCTGGAGATCTATGTTCCCGGGAGATTCCGCGGGAGCCGCAAGTATCCGCTCTTGCTGGTCCACGACGGTCCCGACTACGTCCGTTATGCTCAGCTCAAGGTAGTGCTCGACAATCTGATTCACCGGCTCGAGATCGCCCCTCTGATCGTGGCCTTGCTGCAGCCGGGCAAGCGACTCAGAGAATACGCCGGTCACCCCGACCACAGCCGATTTCTGGTCGACGAAGTCGTGCCCTTTCTGGAGCGTGAGTTTCCCTTGATACCCGAAGCTTCGAGCCGAGGACTGATGGGCGCCAGCCTGGGGGCTGTAGCCGCGTTGCATACGGCCTGGAGCCACCCCGGCTTGTTCGGACGCCTGCTCCTTCAGTCGGGTTCGTTCGTGTTCAGTGAAATAGGCAGCCATTCGCGCGGACCGGAGTTCGATCCGGTCGAGCGCTTCATGAACCGCTTCCGGGAGAAGCCTGGAACCCCGGCCGAGCGGATCTTCCTCAGTTGCGGAGTCTACGAGTCTCTGATTTACGAAAACCGATCGCTGGCACCGATGCTGCAGCGCAGCGGGATGGAGATCCGTTACCGAGAGGCGAGAGACGGGCACAATTGGGAAAATTGGCGGGACCGGCTTCGAGACGGCTTATCCTGGCTCTTCCCGGGTCCCCTCTGGATGGTCTACGAATAGGAACCCGACTCCCCGCCCCGCCTTCCGTCCCGATTCCGAGCGCTGATTCCGGTAGAATAGCTCCTTTTCGAAAGGGAGACCCTAGGAAGACACCATGAAACTTGCAAAGCGCTGGTACACCCAACGGCTCGGAACGGATGTGCTGGTGGTTCGTTGGGGACACTATGGAAAGCCGGTGCTGCTTTTCCCGACAGCGGGAGGGGATGCGGAAGAAGTCGAACGGTTCCATCTGATCGGCGCACTCTCGCCCATGATCGAGTCGGGGCGAATCAAGGTTTATTCCTGTGACAGCGTGGCCGGCCGGAGTTGGCTGGAGGATCACTCCCCTGAACACCACGCCTGGATCCAAAACCAATTCGACGCCTTCGTTTACCACGAAGTCGTGCCTTTCATCTTCAGAGACTGTAACGGCGAGCAGCCGATCATCGTCACCGGGGCCTCGATGGGGGCCTACAATGCGTTGGCGACCCTTTGCCGACATCCCGAGTACTTCAGCACGGCAATCGGAATGAGCGGCAACTACGACCTCGAGTCGAGCATGAAGGGCCGTTTTACGATGGACTTCTATTTCTCGTCCCCCATGCACTTCATCCCCAACTTGCCGGAGGGGCCGGAGTTGGCCGCTTTGAGGCGACGATTTGTGATTCTGGCCTATGGCCAGGGCCGCTGGGAGCACCCGGAGCAGTCGTGGCGCATTGCCGACGTGCTGGGCTCGAGAGGGATTCCCAACCGGGTCGATCCCTGGGGTCCCGAATACGATCACGACTGGCCCAGCTGGAGGCAGATGCTCCCCATCTACCTGGCCGAGGTTACTTAGAGGGGCATGGACATCTTTTCGCACGCCGGCTACGGGTACGCCATGCTGCGCTTCCGGGGCGGCGGCTTCGCCTGGACGGCTGCCTTGTGCGGGGCTGCACCCGATCTGTTCTGGTACATCCCTTTTAAGATCGATCAGCTGACCCGCCACGGCGTCTCCGCGTTGTACGTGCCCAGACCGATGGGAATCTGGCAAGCGGGGGGTCCGCCCATGCCCGCCGATCTGCTTTACGGCTACGATCGTTTCTACGTCTGGACCCACAGCCTGGTGGTCCTGGCCGTGGCTGCGCTGGTCATTCTGCTGGTCGGCAGGAGGCGCTGGCTTTGGTTGACCCTTCCCTACGGTTTCCACATTCTGCTCGACATACCCACCCACGCCCGATTCGGGACACCGGTCTTCTACCCGTTCTCGGCGTGGACCTTCGCGGGTATGAGCTGGGTGGACCCGAGAATCTTCGTCCCCAACCTGGTGGTGCTGACGACGGCCTTGTTCTGGTCGTGGCGGAGATACGGAGGCGGCCCAACTTCAAAATCGGAGATGGCGCCTCGCCGGAAGGCTTAGTCCGAATCGCGCAGCTTGCTCAGGAAGCGCCGCCTCAACACGCCGTCGGGCAGTTCGTTTTCGATGAATTCGCGCACCAGGTTCCGCGTCTGCGGGCTCAGGTTGGGACGGCGCAGCAGCGGCAGCAAGGTTCGTTCCTTCGCCGCCATGGAGGAAAGCTCCCGGACCGCGTCCAGATAGACGGCGAGAAGGTCCGGATCGTCGTGCGGCAAGAGTCGCGAAAAGCGCTGCAGGGAGGTGGTCCTTTCTGCCGAACTCGAGATGTCACGGATCAGGCCGGCCAAGCGAGTGAGCACTTCCGGTCTCGGGCCCGCATCGATCAGGATCTTGATTGCACGGGAGCGTTCGCTGGAGGAGCGGATGGTTGTGAAAGCTTCCAGAATCGCCTCGTCGACCTCGGGAAGTCGAGGCGCCCGGTCGATCAGTGAAATCAATGCTCCCGTCTTTTCCGAGCTGGATCGGATGCCGGCTGCGGCTCGGGCCAATGCCACCGCCACGGGGCTGTCGACTTGACGGGATTCGGCAAGCTCCTGAAGACACGCCTTGCGCGCTGAACTGGACGAGATTTGGCTGCAACCCGCGACCAAGTCCAGGGTGACTTCCCCACCCTCGGGCAGAGCCGGAGCGAGGGCTGTCAGCGCTTCCTTCAACCGCGAACTGGACTCGATCTGGCGCAACTCGGCGATCAGTTTCTTCACCTGCTCGCTGCTGAGGTCGCGTTGGGCCAGTAGTTCTTCCGCATAGACCCGCCGGGCTTCGCTCGAGTTAATGAGTGCGATCTCTTCGAGAACTCGATCGACACCGCCCTGCTCCAACAAATGGGCGGTCCATTGCTCAGCCAGAAGGGCTGTGTCGCGCAGGATTCGTGGCAGAACGTCCGCCAACCATTGGTGAGCGCCCGCGTCGAAGTCCTGGGCCTTGTCGTTCTCCCAATAGCGGTGTTTGGCCTCGGCGT
>JBFGHF010000371.1:0-4823 GCA_041578355.1 Acidobacteriota bacterium | reverse complement strand
GCTCGGCCCTGGTTCTGGCGCTGCCGCAGGATCAAGTTGTCTTGTCGACCGATGGTCACGTTCCCCACGGCCCGGCGGAGCGAATTCCAGAAACCGTTGACCCGCAGCAGCGTATTGGCTGCCGGGGCCCAATCCAGTCCTCCTTCTCCGCCCCACAGATGCTCCGCCCGCAACTCGTCATTGGCCAGGGTGAGGATGTTGCCGACTCGAAAGGGGCGGTAGAGCTCGTTGAGGGTGGGCGCCCGAAATCCGCGGTAGACCGAAGCGCGCAGGCTGACCCGGTCCGTGGCCCGAAACCGCAAACCGCTCCGGGGATTGGAAATGAATCGGGTGCCGCGGTTCTGCCACATGTCGAGCCGGATCCCCAGCAGCCATTCCAGCCTTCTCTGCAAAGGAACGACGTTCTGGACGAACAACCCCGCCAGGTGCTGGTCGTTGTCCTGCCAACGGGCGAAGCGCCAGTCGGTGCCTACCGTTAGCCGCCCCGCCGGATTCCAGACCGCCGAGGCGCCCAATCCCAGAGAAGGGAAGTCCTGTTGCGCCGTGGGGAATTCGCTGTTGCGGTCGGGTGAAATGCGGGAAAAGGAGCTCTCGAGGCGGTTCCACTGCGAGTAGAAGACAGCCCGCCAGTCGGCTCCCTGCAGCCCCCCCTCCAACTGGGCGATGCGCGAGCGGTTGCGCTGCAGTTCGGTCCCATTGCCCCGTTCCTCCCGGTAGAAGTTGAATCCCAAATGGGCATTCTTCTTGTAATAGACTCGCCCGAAGAAATTGCCGAACTCACTGTTGGCCTTGCGGTCGACGGTGCCCCGCAGATGATCGGGAACCACCAAGAAGCCGTCGGTATGGAAGTAGCGGCCGCCCGCGATCACCCCCCAGTCGCCCTTTCGATTCGTAGTCAGCGCGCTCACGTCGGCGGTGCCGCCATTGCCCCCGAGTCCCTGGAACTCGAAACCGGCCGCGTCCGGTTTTCTGGGAATCAGCTGGATCGTCCCGGCCATCGAAGCGCTGCCGTAGACGTTGCTTCCCGACCCCCGTACCACCTCCACCTGTTCCAATAGCTGGACCGGAAAGCGGTTCCAGTAGACCCAACCGCCAAAGGGATCGTTGAGGGGAATGCCGTCGAAGAGCACCAGGCTGCGGCTCGTACCGCTGGGACCGATCCCCCTTAGGGAAACTCCTTGCGTGGTCGGGTGGGCGGTAAGACTGCTGGTTCTTCGAAACAGGCTGAAGCCCGGAATCCGCCTCAGTTTCTCGTCGAGCACCAAGCCGGGGATGGTCTCGAGGTCCCTGGCTTGCAGGACGCTGGCCAGCGAGGTCGTCTCCAACAGGCTCTCGCGGGAGCGCGATGCGGTCACGACCACCACTTCCTCCAACGGCTTCGGAGGCTTCTCGGTGTCGTCTTTCGACGCCGGAGATTGCGCGGACTGAGCGCTCCAGAGCGCGAGCCAGAATAAAAATCCGACCATAGATTCCCCAAACTAACGCGATTTGGTCCGGAATGCCAGAGTGGGATGTCCTCCGTCTTTGCGACTCCGGCCGACCTGATGAACAACGCGCGAAGCGAAGAGCTTGCGGCACGCCGGATTGAGCCCGGCCGCGAGGAGTCATGGGCCGCCGCCGCTCTCGCCCCCGTTGCCGCTGTTCCAGCGCCTGTGTTGCCGTTCAGGCCCGGGGAGTCGGGCGCAGAACTACGAAGCCGTGCCGGTGGCGCTATAATTTAGACCGAAACGGGAGATTCATATGAAGACTCGCTTTTTCCTCCTCACGATGATCGCTTGCCTGGTCTTGTCCTTTTCCGCCCAGGCGCAGGACAAGGACCCGGAGAAGGAGCGGAAAGTCAGCCAGAAAACGCGTGACGAGGAAGTCGAGGACTACTTCAGGAAGTGGCTCGAAGAGGATGTCGTCTACATCCTCAATTCCGAGGAGAAAGCCGTTTTCGAGAAACTGACCACCCCGGAAGAGAAGGACAACTTCATCGAGCAGTTCTGGGCCCGCCGCGACCCCGATCCGCGCACTATCGAAAACGAGTTCCGCGAAGAGCATTACCGCCGCATCGCCTACGCTAACGAAAGGTTCACCAGCGGAGATCCCGGCTGGAGGACCGACCGCGGCAGGATCTACATCGTCCACGGCGAGCCCGACTCGATCGAGTCGCGTCCCGACGGCGGGACTTACATCAGGCCCATCGAAGAGGGCGGAGGTTACACTTCGGTCCATCCCTACGAGAAGTGGCGCTATCGCTACATCGAAGGCATCGGCAACGATGTCGAGCTGGAATTCGTCGACCCGAGCCACTCCGGTGAATTTCGATTGGCGGTCTTTCCCTGGGAGAAGGATGCTCTGACCCAAATCGGTGGCGAGGGACCCACCCTGGCCGAACAGACGCGGCTGGCGCGCCGTCGCGACCGTCCCGCGTTGATGCCGGCCGCGGGCGGCGCGGGCTACGGCCCCGAATCCATGTTCATGCGGGCCAGAGACACCCCCTTCGCCCGATATGAGCTGTTCGCACGGGTGGGAGCTCCCCCCATCACACGCTACAAGGACCTCAAAGAGATGGTCGAGGTCAAGATCGACTATTCCAGTCTTCCCTTCGAGGTCCACAAGGACTATTTCAAGCTCAACGAGAACCAGGTCCTGGTGCCCATCACGGTCCAGGTTCGCAATCAGGACTTGAACTTCAAGGCCGAGGGAGGCCGCATGGTGGCCAAGCTGGCCATCTACGGAATGGTCTCCACCATGACCAACCGCTTCGTGGTGGAGTTCGAAGACGACGTCGTGACCGGCTTTAGCGAAGCCGACCTCAACGGCGGGCTGGAGAAGTCGTCGGTCTACCAAAAAGTGCTCACCCTCGACGCCAAAATGAAGCACAAGATCGATCTGGTGGTGCGGGACCTCAACAGCGGCGAGGCGGGTATCCTGCGTGAGGCGATTTCCCCTCCGCGTTTCGAAGAGGTCTCCCTGCGGGCCAGTTCCCTGATCCTTTCGGACCAGCTGGAGGCTCTCGACGAGATTCCGGACGGCGACGAGATGTTCGTCCTGGGAGACGTCAAGATCATCCCCAATCTGACCCGGAAATTCGCCAGCGGCATGCCGCTGGGCGTCTACCTTCAGGTCTACAACGCCGCCCTCGACCAGACGACTCTCGAGCCTTCGCTACGAGTCGAGTTCAAACTCTACCGCGACGGAACGTTACTGGCCGCTGCCGTCGATGAGAACGGGGAGTCCACCCAGTTCTTCTCCACGCGCAGAGTGGTTCTGCTCAAGAATCTGAGCCTGGCGGGCCTCGAGCCGGCGAAGTACCGAGTCGAGGTGGTGGTTTCCGACCTCCTCTCCGACGCCCAAATCACCCTCAGCGAAAGGTTCGAGCTCATGGGGAACTCCTGAACCTCCGTGCACCTCTGCGGCTCCGCGTTCTCCACGGTGAGAGCTCGAGAGGCGAAGTCCGCCGGTAGTCGGCAGACTCGAGCCTGGCCTCCTCGCCGCGTGATAATCTTGCAAGGTGCGTCTGAAATCCGCATCGGCTCTGATCCTCACGGCTCTTGCTGCCACCCTCGTAGCACTCAAGACCGAAAACGGCCCGGCTAGGATCCGATTCGTGGATGTCGCGCCGGAGTCGGGGATCGACTTCGTCCTCGAGAACTTCTCCTCTCCCACCAAGCACATGATCGAGCCCATGACTGGAGGGGTGGCGGTCTTCGACTACGACGGCGACGGCAAGCACGACATCTTCTTCACCAACGGCGCCGTCATCCCCTCCATGCGCAAGGAGGGGCCGCGCTACCACAACCGGCTCTACCGCAATGTCGGCGAGTTTCGATTCGAGGACGTCACCGCGCCGGCCAGCGTTCGAGGCGAAGGGTACTCGATGGGGGCGGCAGCCGCCGATTTCGACAACGACGGCGACATCGATCTTTTCGTGGCCGGAGTCTTTCAGAATCTTCTTTATCGCAACACCGGGAAAGGAAGTTTCGAGGAGGTCACGGAAGCCGCCGGCATCAACAGCGAATACTGGTCGGTGGCGGCCGGTTGGTTCGACTACGACGGGGACGGCTGGCTCGACCTTTTCGTGGTCAACTACGTGGAGTGGTCGCCGGTGAACGAGCGCTTCTGCGGCGATCGGTCTCGAAACATCCGGGTCTATTGCCACCCCAAATACTTCACCGGGGTTCCCAGTCAGCTCTATCGAAATCAGGGCGACGGGACCTTCCAGGAAGTCACCGAATCCTCGGGAATCGGAAAGCACCCCAGCCGAGGGATGAGCGTGGCCTTCGAGGACTACGACCAGGACGGACATCTCGACGCTTTCGTCACCAACGACAACAAGCCCAACTCGCTGTTCCGCAACCGTGGCAACGGTTCTTTCGAAGAAACCGCCCTGTTGAGCGGGGCGGCGCTGCGCGAGCATGGCAAACCGGTGGCCTCGATGGGCGCCGATTTTCGGGACTACGACAACGACGGCAGGCCCGACCTCACCGTGACTGCTCTGGACGGGGAAACCTTCCCCCTCTTTCGCAACCTGGGGGAGGGGATGTTCGAGGACGCCACCTTTTCCAGCGGGTTGGCCCGGGCCACCATACGTCGAAGCGCCTGGAGCAACGGCTTCTTCGACTTCGACAACGACGGCTGGAAAGACCTTTTCACCGCCAACTCTCACGTCAACGACCGCATCGATCTCTTTGAGGCAGCGGTGTTCAAACAGCCCAACAGCGTTTTCGTAAATCTGGGCAACGGCCGGTTTGAGGACGTTTCCGAGTCCGCGGGCACGGGATTCCAGACAGCCAGGGCCCACCGAGGGTCGGGATTCGCAGACTGGAACGGCGACG
>JBFGHF010000370.1:0-4827 GCA_041578355.1 Acidobacteriota bacterium | reverse complement strand
GCGCTCGACGCCGTGATTCCGCAGCACGGGACGTTGATCCGTGTCTCCCGGGACGGCGCCCGCAGCGAAATCCTGGCCAGCGGTTTCAGGGCGCCCAACGGACTGGCCATCACACCCGACGGCCGCATGATCAGTTCCGACCAGCAAGGACACTGGGTGCCCGCCAACCGGATCAACCTGTTGCAACCGGGAGGGTTCTACGGCTACATGTGGTCGTTCCACCAGGGCGAGAGGCCGACCCGATACGATCCCCCACTGGCTTGGATCCATCCCAGCATCGACCGCTCGCCCAGCACCTTCGTGTGGGTCGACTCACGCCGCTGGGGGCCTTTTGGGAATCGGCTGGTCAGTCTTTCTTACGGCATGGGCAAGGTCGACCTGGTTCTCGAAGAGGAGGTGGACGGCGTTCGCCAGGGCGGCTTGACTCGACTGCCAGTCGACTTCGACACGGGGGTGATGCGGGGCCGGTTCCACCCGGGCGACGGACAGCTCTACGTCGCCGGGCTCTACGGCTGGGCCGGCAACAAAACCAGGCCGGGCGGGTTCTATCGCATCCGCTACACGGGGAAACCGCTCTTGACCCCGACGACCCTTGAGGCCGCCCGCGACGGCGTCGTGATCGGTTTCACGGAACCCCTGGACGAGGAAATCGCCCTCGACCGGGGGAGCTACCACGTTCAGGTCTGGAACTATCGCTGGAGCGAACGCTACGGCTCTCCGGACTTGACTCGCAAGGGAGAGGAGGGGCGTGAAGTCCTGGCCGTGCGGTCCGTCGCCCTGTCGAAGGACCGGCGCCGAGTCTTCCTGGAGCTGTCGGGGATCACTCCCGCCATGCAGATGCATATCGATTTCAATTTGAGATCGGTCGAGGGCGTCCCGAGCCGGACCTTCGTCCACAACACCGTCCATCGGCTGGGCCGGGAATCGGGCCTCGAAAAACTGGGAGCGGGCTGGGTGTCGGCAGACCAAGAAGCCGTTCAAACTCCGACCCATCCGGGACCCGGCCTGATCCAGGAGATCCGTTCGTTGGCGGGCGGCCTGCCTCCCGACGTTCGTCGAGCCCGCTTGGCCGCTCTTTACGTTTCCGCCGGAGAGCCCCCCTCCCGGCTCTCTCCCCCGGGGCCGTTTCGATCCCGTTGGCGCGGCTATCTGAAGAGCGACCTCAATCAGCGGGTGCGCCTCCATCTGGAGGGGCGAGGGAGCGCCCTGCTGCGCATCAACGGAGAATCAGTTCTGGACGCGGAAGGCAGCCTGGAGGATTCTCGCAGCGCGATGGTATCGCTGCGGGGAGGCCTCAACTCGCTTGATCTCGACTACCAGACCCCGGTTTCGGGCAACGCCGAGCTTCGTTTGGGCTGGTCCTCCTCGAGCTGGCGGCCAGAGCCGGTCCCTCCCGAAGCTCTTGTCCACGACAGCCACGATCCAGCACTCGGCGAGATGACCCTGATTCGAACCGCGCTTCGGCTCTTTGCCGATCATCATTGCCTCAACTGTCACCGGCTTCCCCGCGACTCCGAATCTCCAACCGATCCTCGCCTGGGCGCGACGGCGGTGTCACTGGATGGCGCGGGGAGAAGGCTGCGGCGGGATTGGCTGGTGAAATGGATTGCCGACCCGAGCAGCCTCGATCCGCTGGCCCGCATGCCGCGTCTGAAGCTTTCCGACGCTTCCGCGGCCGCGGATATCGCAGCCTTCCTTTCCGGTCCGGGGAACTCTGCAAGCGAGCCCTTCGGGCTGGACCAGTCCAGCGCCGTCAAGGGAGAGCAGATCTTCGAAGATCTCGGCTGCCGCGCTTGTCACTCGCTCGAGGAGCCCCGAGCCGCGGACCGGCGCCTGGGACTGGGAAGGATCGCCGCCAAGTGGCGTCCGCAGGGGCTGATCCAATATCTTCTCGATCCCGACGAAAACGACCCCTGGTCGGCTATGCCCGACTATGGACTCGAAAACGCCGAAGCCGAGGCACTGGCTCATTTCCTGCTGCGAGAGTCGGCACCTTCCGAGGCTTCTCTGCCCGAGACGCCTTGGGGGGACCCGCGGCGTGGAGGGGAACTGGTCGCCTCGCTGGGCTGCGCGGGATGTCATCAGATGCGCGGAGTTTCATCAAAGCTCCAGCCTCCCGGTCTGCCGGAACTCGTCGGCAAGGCCTGGAACTCGGGTTGTCTGGCCAACGGCGAGGAGAACTCCCAGGCTCTCCGATTCTCCTTTGAGACTCAAGAGCGGGAAGCGCTGGTCGAGTTGATCAAAGAGGGGGTGCCTGGGCTGGACCGAATAGTGTGGAGCGAGTTCGCCGAGGAGCAGCTGCAAGCCCTTCGCTGCGGCGCCTGTCACGAGACCGACTCCACCGGGCCGCTCTGGTCACCCGACGACGGGGCTGCCGCGGACGGGGACGCAGGCAGCATCCATCTCCGAGTACCGCCTCTAACCTGGGTGGGGGAGAAGCTGCGGCCGGAATGGACAGAAGCACTGCTCGAGGGGTCGCTGAGAAAGAAGCCCCGGCCGCGGCTAACGGCGAAGATGCCCGCTTTCGCCGCCTACGCCCGGGGAATCGGCAGAGGTCTGGCGCAAGTCCATGGGTTCCCGCCGGGAAGGCCCGCGACCGCGAGCGTCGAAGCGTCACTCGGAACGGTTGGAAAGGCCCTGATCGAGACCACGGCTTTGGGTTGTATCCAGTGCCATCCGGCCGGACAGCGGCCCAACCTGGCCGGGCCCGATACGGAGACCATCAATCTCGCCTTGATTCCGGAAAGGCTGCGCTTGCCGTTTTATCTGCGCTTCATGCGAGACCCGCAGAGAATCCTTCGCGGCACGATGATGCCCGCCTTTCTCGACGAGACCGGAAAGACGGGTGTGACGACCTATTGGGAGGGCGACGGCGAGAGACAGGCCCGGGCGCTTTGGGAGTTCATGAAAAGCTTGGACGCGAGCAGCAATAGGTAGCGAGCGCCGAGAGGGCTCGTATCGATCGGGCAAAAGGGACGGATTTGGAAGAAGGGTGGAGGATCCTCCTCCGTCCCAAAACATCGAACATCGATTGCGCTGAAAAAGGGGGGGCCGGGGGATCATGGCAGCACGGGAACGCCGCCTTCCAAGCGGCAACGCCCGGCCACGCCGGGCGCGGGGCGCCCGGATGCCGGCAAGGATGCCGGCGTTCCCGCACCTCGCGACTTTTTCAGCGGAATCGAACATCGCATGTCGGCGCTCGATCGCTCCCACCTCGGCGTTCAGGCCCTCGCAGCCCAATCGCCGATGGCCGAGCGAAGGAACGACGACGTTCATTGTGAGATGTTTGATCTGTGAGATCGGGGAGGGACCAGACTTGACCAGCTTCTAGAAAGGGACCTCTCTCCAGCGGTTCTCTCGAGCCGATTCCAAAACCGCATCGCAGATGACCTGGGTGGCCAGCCCGTCGCGGAAATCGGGACACTTCTTTTCGTTCTTGGCCAGTCCGTCCAAGAAATCGGCCAAGGCGTTGATGAAGGTGTGCTCGTAGCCGATGGCGCAGCCGGGGACCCACCAGCGATCCATATAGGGATGGTCCGAGTCCCAGACGGGGATGGTCCTCCAGCCTCTCAGGTGACCGGGGCCGGCATGATCGAAGAACTGCAGTTCGTGGGCGTCCTCGAGGTCGAAATAGATCGATCCCTTCTCACCGTTGATTTCCAACGTGTTCTGATTCTTGCGGCCGCGGGCGTAGCGGGTGGACTCGAAGGTCCCCAGGGATCCGTTCTCGAAGCGCGCCAGAAAAGCGCAGGCGTCGTCGATCCCCACGGGAGCCGTTTTGCCGGGGTCGTCCTGAAGAGCTCTCTGCTTGACGAAGGTCTCGGTCATGGCGGCGACCGAACGCAGAGGCCCGTTGAGCCAGAGGGCGAGATCGATGGAATGGGCCAACAGATCGCCGGTGACACCGCTTCCCGCCGCCTCGACGTCGAGCCGCCACAGAGTCTGTCCGCCTTGCGGCACGTCGGGGCTGATCGTCCAGTCCTGCAAGTACTTGGCCCGGTAGTGGAACACCTTGCCCAGCCGTTCCTCCTCGACGATCTGGCGGGCCAGGGCGAGGGCGGGGACGCGCCTGTAATTGAACCAAACCATGTTGGGACGACCCGACCGTTCGACGGCTTCGGTCATTTCAGCGGCTTGGCCAGCATCCATTGCCAGGGGCTTCTCGCAGGCGATCATCTTGCCCGCGTCGGCGGCGCGCAGCGCAATCTCACGATGGGTGTTGTTGGGCGAGCAGATGTCGATCAGATCGATGTCGTCGCGCTCGACGACCTTGCGCCAATCCGTTTCGATTTCCTGCCACCCCCAACGTTGGGCGAAGGACTCCAGTTGGGGCCGCTTTCGTGCACAGACGACCTGCAGCCGAGGCTCGAATGCCAGGTCGAAGAACTGGTTGACCTTGCGATAGGCATTGGAGTGGGCGCGTCCCATGAAACCGTAACCGATGAGCGCGACATTCAGTTTCTTCATCGTTATATCCCGCCGCAAAGTCGACCCCGGCGGGTCCCTTCTCTTTGATCCGGAGTCGCCCCGCGGGGCGGTTTCCTTCCCCGATTACTTCGTCCCTTCCCACTGCTCGCGGATGAACCGGAGCCCATCCTCGTAGACGCTCTCGGCCGACGCTGCGAAGTCGCGCCAAACGTGGATCGAGGAAGCGAAATCGGGGTTGAGACGGGAAAAAGACTCGATCACCAACCAGCCGTCGTAGCCGATCTTGCGGAGGGCGCGGAAGTTTTCCTCCCAACGGACCTGACCGCGACCGGGGGTGCCGCGATCGTTCTCGCTGACGTGGACATGCCGGATCAGCCCGGCCGCGCTCTCGATCGCCTT
>JBFGHF010000369.1:0-4828 GCA_041578355.1 Acidobacteriota bacterium | reverse complement strand
GCCCGCGAGTTGGAGTCGCTGCGCTCGAGGCTCCAGCTGCCGTCGCTGCGCACCGGGTTTCTGGCCGACAAGAGAGAGGTGTTCGATCAGCTGATCGCGCTTCTCATGAGCAATTCACCGGATAATCAGACTGTCGCCTCTTTGGACCGGGTCGCGTTTCTCATCGAGCAGGCGCGCCAGCAGCCGTTCAACGACCGATTGGGGGCGGTCGCTTCCGGCACCCGTCCGCTTTCCCGCGCCGTCCCCGGCTCCGAGGACGCCCGATCACTGGAGACCTCGAGGCGGCGCCTCGCCGCACTGAAAACGGAGATGACGCGGATCTGGCAGCGACAGATCACGGATGACGACCCGGTCTTGCGGCAACGTTTGACCGAGCTCGAGACCGAGTACCTCCGAGTGGAGCGGGAAACGTCCTCGAGCTCGCTTCTGGGTGCAACTTTGCCTCCTCTCGCCCAAATCCAGTCCCGTTTGGCGGAGAAGACGGTGCTCATCGATTTCTGGCTGGGCCGAGATGAGCTGGGCGCCATTGTCATCGACCGCGACGGCGCGGACTTTTTTCACCACCCCTTCGGTCCCGCGCAGCAAAACTCGGTTGCGGCCTGCGCCGACTCTCTAGCCGAACTCTCCGACTCCTGGCAGGCGGCTTGCCAATCGGCCGCGGATGCCGTGTTGGGACCGAGGCTCGAAAAGCTGATCGAGGGCGGCTTCGAGCATTGGATCATCGTGCCCGACAGGCACCTCAATTTCCTGCCTTTCGAGGTGCTGAAGAGCTCGCTTTCCGGCGAGTTGTTGCTCGAGAAGACGACCGTCTCATATTTGCCCGATCTTTGGCTGTTCGGTGATCGGGAAGGTTTCCGCCGAAACGCCTTCCCGTGGGCCGACGTCTTCGCGGGCTTCGGCAATCCGGAGACGCAGAAAGGCGCTCTGCTGGAAGGGCCTCTGGACGCGATCGAAAACTCAGCCAAGGAAGTCGAACTGGCTGCCGGCGAGCTGCCCGGGCGCAGCCGGATTTTGACCGGACCGCGAGCCACCCGCCAAGCCCTGACCGAAAGCGCAAGGGATGGATTCCCCATTCTCCACCTGGCTTCGCACGCCACACTCGACGCTCTGCAGCCGGATCGCTCACGAGTGCTCTTGTCGCCCTCGCAACCTGGCTCCGCGGCCGATTACCTGTTCCTGGGCGAGATACTGGACTTTCCTTTGAGTCGAACCGACTTGATCGTCCTCTCAGCTTGCGAAACGGCGGGAAGCGCCAGTGAAAAGGCCGGAGGGGTCGAAAACTTCGGGCGAGCCTTTCTTTACGCTGGCGCGCGCTCCTCGCTGACCACCCTGTGGAAAGTGGACGACCAAGCCACCGCGTCCTTCATGCAGCTCTTCTACCGGTTCGCGGCGAGCGGACAAAGCAAAGCGCAGGCGCTGAGATCGGCCAAGTTGCGCTTTTTCGAGTCGGGAGGGGCGCTGTCGCACCCTTATTACTGGGCGCCATTCGTACTCTACGGTGACGGCCAGGCTCCCCTTCCGCTCCCTTGGAGCTGGCGCACCTGGTTGACCATCCCGCTCTTCCTGCTGGCCGTGGGTTCCGGGTTTTGGGCATGGCGGCGGAGCCATCGCCAGCGGACAAAAGATCGAACGACGAGATTCGATCTGTGATGTTCGAGGTTCGATGTTGTCGTATTCATGAAACGCGTACTGAGTCGTTCTGGTTTGTAGGTGAGAAGACCGAGAGCGAGAGCGAGACCGGGAGCGAGAACTGAGCGCTCAGAGAATCACGCTCTCACGGCCCCCCCCCTTGCGGGCTTGGTCAGGGCAGAGGGACCGCGTCCACCGTCGAGAGGAATCCCAACCCCATGTCCCCCAACATCACCGCCAGTGCGACGGGCTGCGTGGAGCGAACCCGCAGGTATCCACCCTGAATGGGCGCCACGAAAGTCAACCGCTCGCGCAGCAGAAAGGCCTCGCGTCCGCCCGCGGAGAGCGACCATGCAATGTGCCCGGCCAGCTCCCCGTTCGGAGTGTAGACGTCGAGTATGAGGATCGTTCTGACATCTCCGTCGTTGGCGACCGCCAAACCGGTGAAGAGATCGATACCCTGGACAAGGCCCGAAACCACCTGTGAGAAAACAGCTTCCCGGACCCTTTCGCCCAGCACCGGGACCGCCGCGCCCAACCGCGCTGAGCCCTCTCGCCCCAGCAACGCCGAGGCCGCCACTCCGCCGCCGCTCTCGATCCGCAACGACCCTTCCAGGACTTGACCTGGCGGGACCGGGAAGAGCTCGCCCACCTCGAATGACCTTGTCGACCGCCCGGGGACCAGCAGATCGGTCACCGAGAGGATCGCACCGTCGTCAAGGGTCAGACTCAGGTCGATCAAACGGTCCTGCTCGCCCGCATTGGCCAAGCCGAGTCGCGTCGTCCATCCTTGGCCCGACAGCGCGTGGGGGATATGCAAAGCCGGAAAGGGCGTTTGAGGCTGCGCAACTTCACCGGTCAAGTAGCTGGGCGTAGTGAATTGCCGGTAAAGATTGAGAGGCTGGGAAGAAACGACCTCGAGACTACCCGCCGCTGGGGCCCAACCCGGCAGCAGATCGCTGATTCGCCCCGACAGATTCGCGAGAGGGGCCAGGCTGTGCGTGGCTTCCAGCTGCAGACCGTCCTCCCCATCCCAGGAGAGGAGAAGATCGGCCATTTCGGGGTTGTGGTTGAGCAGGCCCAGGTCGACTTCTTCCTCGACCTGCGGCTCGGGGAAGGGCAAAAGCCAGGTCGAAGCTTTCCGGGACGTTGAAGCTCCCGCAAATCCAGCCACCGGTCGCCCGAAATAGAGAAACATCGGAAACACGTCGAGGCCAGCGCCAATCACTTCGATCCAATCTCCGGCCCGAATTCCCTCGAGCTGTTCGGTCAGAAGGGCGGATTGTCCGTGAGCAGGCACCTCGACCTGATGCTCCAAGACGGTACCCATGCCCCCGGAATCGTGGCCGCGGATGGTGACGGGCACCGGGCGCGGACCGCGATTGGTGACGGCCAATCCCAGGTCGAGGTCGGTCCGGTGGACGAGTGAAGGCACTTCGAAAACCCGCCCCGCGCGGACCAAAACGGGGATCTCTGCCGCGCCCTGATCCCAAGTGGCGCGCAGAATGGCTGTCCCCGACTGAAGACCGAAGAGCTTGAAGGTGAGCAATTCCTGGGTGCCCCGGGCGAGGGTCTGGGGGTGGGAGAGAATTCCGGACGGTGAGGATTCCAGGCGTATCTCGGCCGTCTCCCCGAGCCCTTGTGCGAACGGCGCCTCCAGCAAGTCGAGGCTGGCGCTACTCCCTTCGACGATCTGCAGCGACCGGGGAGAGAATTCCAAAGCGGCGGGCGCCGTGACAACGACCGTCACCAAACCACTGTCTTCGAGCCCCGCGGGGTCTATGGCGCGATAGCTGAACGTATCCGTTCCCACGAACCACTCGGCCGGCCGGTAGACGGTCTCGCCCCCTTCGAGTTCCACCGAGCCCATTTCCGGGGGCGTCTCCAACTCGGCCCGCAGTGGATCGCCGTTGGGATCGGAGTCGTTGGCGAGCAGGTCGATCCTCAACGGCGCGCCGGCTGTGGTCGAACCCAAGTCGTCGATCGCCATGGGGCTGCGGTTGACCAAGGACACCTCAACGCGAACCTGGGCACTGGCAGAGCCGCCCTGACCGTCGCTGATCTCATAGTCGGCCACGGCCGTTCCCTCAAAAAGCGGATGGGGAACGTAGGTAATCGAACCGTCGTCGCCGCTGAAGAAATCGGGATTCTCGACTGAAGCGACCAGCGATTGGATGACGAGCGGATCGGAGTCCGCATCGTTGTCGTTCTGCAGAGGGAAGAACGTGACCGGTGTATCGCGATCGGTGAAAACCTGGTCGTCGACGGCCAGCGGCGGATCGTTGACCGGCTCGACAGTCAGCAAAACCGAGGCGCTGCTGGTCAGGCCACGGGCATCCCGCACCGTGTACTGAAAGCTGTCCGGCCCGTGGTAGTCGGGCGACGGTGTGTAGCGGAGCCGCTCCGCGTCCACGATCTCGCTGGTTCCGTTGGCGGGTTGAGTCGCAGCGCTGATGGTCAGCGCTTCACCGTCAGGGTCGCTGTCGTTGTCGACGGCGCGCACGAGAATCGGTGTGTCTTCGAGTGTGGTGATGAGGTCGTCGACGGCAAGTGGTGGACGGTTGGCCGGGGACGCCAGAACGGCCGGATAGAAGAAGTCCTCCGAATCGTCGGGATTTCGCAGGCGGAAACGGGTGGTTCCCCGGATCTCCGCCGGCGAGTTGAGAGTCACTTCAATGAGTCTTTCGCTCAAGACCCTGACCGGGCCGAGATTGGCTCCCTGGATGTTGACGTCGACATCCGGGTCGAACCCGGCTCCTTCGATTCGGATGAGCCCCCCGGCGCCGAAATTGCCCGTCAGCGGCGTGAGCCCGGTGATGGAGAGGCCTCCTACGGTGAATCTGCCCGGCTGGGTTTCCTCCGGATAGAGCTGTCCTTGGGGGTCGAAGAACTCCGAAGCCGAAAGATCGAGGACCAACGAGGTGGTTTGTCCAGGAACCGCCGTCTCCAGCACCTCGATGGCCACCGCCATGAAGGGCAGATTGGGATCGGTGCCCAAAATCGATTGAGGGGAATCGAACTCCATGACCACGTCCCCTTGAATGGAAACCAACCTGCTGGTCGCGTCGCCCGAGCTGTCGAGAATGGCGGCGCCGACCACTCGTCCCAGTGGGGAGGCCGCCTGGGCCAGTCGAATCCGTCCTCGCGAGATGGGTTTGGGTTCGGTCAGTTCCACCAGCACCACAGCCAGTCCGCCCGG
>JBFGHF010000368.1:0-4835 GCA_041578355.1 Acidobacteriota bacterium | reverse complement strand
GCTCAGCGGCCGATCGCTCTCGGCTATCTGCGCAAGAACTTCGCCCGTCCTGAAAGTGAAGTCCTGGTCGATCTTCCCTCAGGAACAACCGCCGCGGCGCGCGTTGTGGATCGCTTTTCCGCCTGATCCTCTCCCTCTGTCATGTCCAAGAACTCGGCAACGCAAAGAAAATTGAGCGAAATCGTCGGGTCTCCACTGCAGGTGATCAAAGAGGAATTCGTCTCGGTCGCCGAGATGCAGGGGCGGATCATGCCGGATCCCGAACGGCTGACTCTGTTCGGCGATTACGACATCTTCGGAATGACCGTTCCCACCACCATCGTGGGTGGTGACTTCTTCGATTTCATCGACGTGGAGGGCCGCTTCCATCTTCACGACAAAATGGGGCTGGTGATCGCCGACGCTTCGGGTCACGGACTCTCGGCGGCCATGCTGATTCGCGATTTCAACACGGCCCTGTACACCGCCATTTCGTTTCAATCCCACTACACGAGCGACACCAGCCCACTCCTCTTCGAGAAGATCAATCGCAGGATGTTCAGCTCGTCGCTGGACAATCAGTTCATCTCGGCGTTCTACGGGGAACTGCACCGAAACGGGACTTTGCGTTACATCAATGCCGGGCATCTGCCCCCGATTCTGTTCAAGAAGTCGGGCATCGAGTACTTGGAGAAGGGAGGCCCCGTGCTGGGCGCCTTTCGTGAGCTGCCGGGCTTCTCCGGGTACGAGGTGGGCGAAACCAGGCTCGATCCGGGCGATCGGCTGGTCTGCTACACCGACGGAGTGATCGAAGCGGCCAACCACAAGGGCGAGGAATACGGTTTGAAGCGGCTGGAAAAGTTGGTGCTGTCGCGGCGGGCGCTGAGTTCGCGACAGCTGTTCAGCGCCATTATGGGCGACACCGAGAAGTTCGCCGGGGATCTGATGCCGAACGACGACCGAACGCTGATCATCATCGCCAAGCCGGATGAGAAGCCGAGCCGGAGGGAGGCCGAATGATCGGCTGTTTGTTGGTGTTCAGCACGCTTTGGGCTTTCTACGCGGGGCCGCAACCCCGGGAACGGCCGGAAGTGACGGAAGCGATTCGGCTGGCGATCGACGCCCGCTACGAGGAAGCGCTCGAGATCTTCCAGCGGACGCGGGCCGATGACCCGCAGGATCCCCTGCTCAACTATTTCGTGGGAATCACCCACCTCAAGATGGGGCGGTTGATCGCCGCCAGCGCATTCCTGGCGGAGGCGGTAGCTCAGGACGCTCCTTTTCCGCAAGCCTATTTCTGGCTGGCCCGGGTTCTGGGGGAGAGAGAGCAACCCGAGAATGCTCGCGAGATACTCGACCGGGGTCTCGAGAGGTTTCCCCGCAATCGAGATCTGCAGCTTCTGGTGGAGGAGTTGCGCAAGCCGCCCCGCTAGCTCGGCGTATCCATCAGATTTCGCGACGAGGCGGGGCAGGCAGGCGGAACAGGCCCTTACTCTTTTCCCTCTTCCGCCTCTTCCTCCTCTTCCGCCTCGAGCAGGGACTCGATCCGGCTCTCGGCCTCTTCCGTGGAGATTCCTTCTATGGCGGAGACTTCCGAGACGACGAAGCGGAGAGCCTGATCGAACATCTTTTTGTCGCGAACGCCCAGGGTCTTCTTTTCGCTGAGAGCATGCAGGTCCCGTAGCACTTGCCCCATGTCCATCAACTCCCCGGTTCTCATATTGTCGAGATTCTGCTGATGGCGTTTCTTCCAATCGCCTTGGGGCTTGGTCTTATCCTGCAGCAGTTTGTAAAGGTCCTTGACGGAGCTCTTGTTGCTGAGCCGGCGCAGACCGACTTCCTCAATGTTGGTCACCGGTATCATGACCGTGGACTGATTGGAATCGATCTCGAGAAGGAAGTACTCATCCTTCATTCCGCCGATCCGCTTTTCGACGACGTCCTTGACTCGGGCCACTCCCTGGGCGGGATAGACGACGGTATCACCGATATTGAATTTCACGTAGCCTCGCTCGTTTTCGTGCCCAAAACTTCATCTTACCAGTCCGGCTCGCCCTCGTAAAATGAGGCTCGGGGACGGAGCTTTCCGATGGCCTTTCTTTGACTCCGCGGCGCGCTTGCTCTACATTCTGAAAACCAGCGAGGGAGGACGTTTTTGAGCGTTGCCTATGTATCGAGAGTCAGAATCGAGCGGCGCCGCGGGCCACTGCGGTTTGCCTATCTTCCGGCGGAAAAGGACCCGGTTCTCTTCGGCGTTCACGGAGAAATAGCGGAGCATTACGGAGTCGCCCCGGACCGCTTCGAACCTCATGCGACCACGCTTGACTACGTGGTGGCCGCCGCTGGCGGGTGACTGACGGGTACCTTCGGGGGCGCGCTGGAAGCGCGCGGGATCGATGCCGGTGAAGGAAGGCTCGAGGGCGAGGTCCGGGGAGAGATCGAGACGGAGAACCGTGTTCTGGTCATTCGCCGTATCCATGTGACTTATCGCTTGCGCACGGAGCGAGCGAATCGCCAGACGGTCGAGCGGGTTCACCAGATTCACGCCAACCACTGCCCGGTTTATCTCTCCCTCAAGAACGCCATCGACATCACCACGGAATACCGTCTCGAGGAGGGCTAGTGCAGCGAAGCGCCGCGGAGCGGGAAGGGTCTCGGCTGAGGAGTCTCTCATGACGACCGGAAAGAAAGGCAGCAGCGAAGCGTCCCTTTCGGGGAAGCCGGCTTCTGCGGAAACCCGGGAGGCGTCGGGTCTGCCCAGGCGCCGTTTCATCGAACTGGCCGGAACGGCCGGTGTCGCACTGGCAAGCGGGCTTCTGACTTCGCGTTGTCGGACCGAGCCGGTCAGCGACTTTCCGGCGCCCGATCCGACCGAGAAGGAGCTGGCCCTGCTGGCCCTCGACGAGGCCAGGGCGGCAGGGGCGGAGTACGCGGACGTCCGCATTTCGCAGCATCGTTTCGAAGGCGTGGGGACGCGCGAGGAGCGGATCACGTCGGCTACGCGAACGGAATCCTATGGGGTCGGCGTCAGAGCATTGGTGGGAGGCTCTTGGGGCTTTGCCGCCTCGGGGGAGGTATCGCGCTCCGCCGTGGGGCGGATTGCCCGCCTGGCAGCCGCCACCGCCAAGGCCAACAACCAGGTGGCCCCGTCCCGCGTGGAATTGGCACCCGTGGAGGTCTATCCGGATGCTCGCTGGGTGACGCCCCACCAAATCGACCCCTTCGACATCCCCCTCGAAGAAAAAGCTGAGCTTCTGTTTTCCGCCAACCGCAGGGCTTTGGCGGTGAAAGGCGCCAGTTTCGTGTCCTCCAGCTTGTTCGCGGTCAAAGAGCGGCGCCTGCTGGCCACCAGCGAGGGATCGGTCGTCTACCAGACCCTGATCCGCATCAATCCCGACCTGAGAGTTACGGCGGTGAGTTCCGACCGTTCGGACTTTCAGAGCCGCGGCGCCGTGGTTCAACCCGCCGGCCGCGGATGGGAATACGTCGTGGAGCTGGATTTGCCCGGCAACGCCGAGCGCTGGGCCGAGGAGGCGGTTGCCAAGCTGAGCGCCCACTCCGTCGAGGAAGGGGACTGGGACCTGGTCCTGGCTCCCTCGAACTTGTGGTTGACGATCCACGAAGCGATCGGTCATCCGACCGAGCTGGACCGCGCGCTGGGCTACGAGGCCAATTATGCGGGCACTTCGTTCCTTGCGCCTCCCGATCAGGTCCTGAACCGCTTCCGCCTGGGTCCGGAGTTCATGAACTTCGTCGGCAATCGCGATGAACGGGCCGGTTGCGCGACCGTGGGCTGGGACGACGAAGCGGTGCCCGCCACGGCCTGGCCGATCGTCAAGGACGGCCTCTTCGTCAACTACCAGACGACCCGTGAACAGGCGTCCTGGATCTCGGAAAAGACGGGTGTCGAGCGAAGCTTAGGTTGCGCTCATGCCCAGAATTGGGCAGGGATCTCCTTTCAACGGATGCCCAACGTGAGCCTCATGCCGGGAGAGGAGGAACTGGGCCGCGATGAGGTGCTGGGGGCTGTCGAGCGGGGGATCTTCATCGAAGGAGACGGGTCCTACTCGATCGATCAACAGCGCTACAACGCTCAGTTCGGAGGTCAGGTTTTCTGGGAGATTCGGGGAGGCAAGAAGCACCGTATGCTGCGCGACGTGGCCTACGTGGTCCGAACGCCCGACTTTTGGAATTCCCTGGCTCTGTTGGGAGGCCCCTCGACGTACGAACTGGGCGCCTCCTTCGGCGACGCCAAGGGCCAACCCGGTCAATCCAACGCTGTATCGCACGGTTGTCCCGTCGCCCTCTTCAAAAACGTCAAGATCATCAACACCGCCTAGGAGCTGTCCCGGATGCAGGACGAGGTTGGAAAACGAGCGGGACTCGCGGAGAGCGAAGCCCGTGACTTGTGCCGAAGAATCCTGGAGATGTCGAAAGCCGAGGCAACCCGCGTCAATATCGAGTCGGGGAAGCGGGCTTTCACCCGAACCGCCACCAATCGAATCACGACGGCGGGCGGCAGCCAGGACACGCAGATCCAGATTCGGAGCGTCTTCGGGCTGAGACATGCGACGCTGACAACCAACCGCCTCGACGACGAGTCGCTGCGCAGGGCCGTGCACGACTCGGAGGAGCTGGCGCGGCTTGCGCCGGAGGATCGGGAACTGCTCCCCGAGCTGGGAGAACAGGAGCACCTCCAAGCGGGCGGCTACTATCCGTCTACCGCAGATTTGACAGCCGAAGCGCGTGCCCGGGCCGCTTTTCAGGGCGTGGAAATGGCCCGGAAAGCGGGACTGGTGGCCGCCGGCTATATCGACGTCCGGGCCGGATCGTCCACGGTGGCGACGTCCAACGGG
>JBFGHF010000367.1:0-4836 GCA_041578355.1 Acidobacteriota bacterium | reverse complement strand
GTGCTTAAAACTCGAGTGTCAGCGGAATGATCACGGGGCGTTTCCCGGTCTTCTTGCGCAGGAAGCGCATGCGACGAGTGCGCAGGATCTCCTTGAAGACCTCTTCATCCTGCTTTTCTTCCGCCGGCGTCTCCGCCACCACTTGCAGAATCTGCTGGCGCGTCTCGTCCATCAGTTCGGCGGAGGTCTCCATCAATACGAAACCGCGCGACACCAATTCCGGTTCGCCGATCAGTTCTCCGCTGAAACGATCCAATCGGAGAACCACGACCAGAAACCCGTCTTCGGAGAGGAAACGTCGGTCGCGGACCACCACTTCGTCGACTTCCTCGCGGTGCCCTTCGTCAATGAAACGTCTTCCCACCGGAGCCTTGCCCGTCACCCGGGCTCCCTTCGAACTCAACTCGAGTATGTCTCCGGTTTCGATCAAACGAACGTTGTTTTCGACCACCCCTTGCTCGACCGCCAGCCGGACGTGTCCGGCCAGCTGGCGATATTCGCCGTGAATGGGAACGAAGAAGCGGGGCTTGGTCAGATTGAGCATCAGTTTGAGGTCGGCCGCGTAGCCGTGGCCCGAGGCATGGACGCCGAAATTCCTGGAATCGTAGACGTCAGCTCCACGGCGGCAGAAATGATTGACGAGATTGGAGATCAGTCTCTCGTTGCCGGGGATGATCCGGGCCGAGAGGACGACGAGATCGTCTTCTTCGATGGGTATGCTCTTGAATTCGTTGACGGCCATTCGGCTCAAGGCCGACATCGGCTCGCCCTGGCTTCCGGTGGCCACCACCAGGACTTTGTCGGGAGGGAACTGGGCCGACTCGCCGGGTGAGATGAAAAGCTCTTGGGGAGCCCGCAGATAACCCAGTTCGCGGGAGACGCGGATGTTGGAGACGATGCTGCGCCCCGCCGCGACGATCTTGCGATCGAACTCCTGCGCCAAATCGACCAGGATCTGGATGCGGTGGATGCTGCTGGCAAAGCAAGAGGCGACGATCTTGCGTTCGGCTTTTCGGAAGAGGGTTCGCAACGGCTCGATCACGGAAAACTCGGAGGGCGCCAAACCGGGAACGTCGCTGTTGGTGCTGTCCGAGAAGAGTGCCAGTACGCCGCGCTCGCCGTATTCCGCCAAACGTCCCATGTCGCTCGGCTTTTGATCGATGGGGGTCTGATCGAACTTGAAATCGCCGGTCCAGATCAGACATCCGACCGGGGTGGTGACAGCGAAAGCGAAGGAATCGGGAAAGGAATGGGTCAGATGGAGCGGTTCGACCTGAAAGGGGCCGAACTCGAGCTTCTGGCGCGCCTCGATCCGCTCCAACCTCCTTCCCTTCAGTCCCCGTTCGGCAATCCTCTGCTCCACCAATCCCATCGTCAAAGCGCTTCCGTAGACGGGAGCGTCCACTTCGCGCAGAACATAAGAGACGGCGCCCGCGTGGTCTTCATGACCATGGGTCAAGAGGATGGCCCGCAGCTGGTCGGCGTTGCCCCGCAGGAATTCCAGGTCGGGAACGATCAGATCGATGCCGAGACCGTTGAGGTTGCCTCCCGGAAAGGTGATCCCGGCGTCGACCAGAATCATCTCGTCGCCGTACCGGAGGGCGCAGCAATTCATGCCGAATTCGCCCAGCCCACCCAGCGGAATCACTTCCAAATTTGAGTTCATAAACTTTCCCGGCGCAGAATTATAGCACCCGTGCCAGACACCCAAATGCTTCTAAATCCACGTCTTGGGGCCGTTGACGGGACTCGATGCCGCACTCCTCGAGGGCCGCCTCGATCCGTTTCGGGTCCATCTTGGAGGTTTTCAGGTTGTTGAAGATCGTCTTGCGAGGATGACGAAACGCCTGGCGCAGGAGAGCTTCGAGCCGGCGGTGGGTGAGAGGGCCGACCGGCTCGGGCCTGGGAACCAGACGCAGCACCGAGGAAACCACCGAGGGCCGGGGCCGAAATGCTCCGGCGGGGACGTCGAAACCGAACTCGCAGTCGAAATGAAAATGCGACAGAACCGAGAAGAGTCCGTAATCGGAATCGCCCGGTCGGGCCAGCAGTCGTCGAGTCATTTCCCGCTGCAGCATGAAGACCAAGCTTTGAAACCGATGTTTTACTCGCATCGTCTCTCTAATAATGCGGCTGGATATGTTGTACGGAAGATTTCCTACAACCTTGACAGGGTGTGCCGGCAGAATGGAAAGCCAGTCGAGGGTCAGGATGTTGGCTTGGACGACTTGAAGCGAGCTTTTCTCAGGAGGCCACTGCTTTCGCAGTTGCAGCACCATGTCGCGATCGAACTCGACTCCCGTCACCCGGGCGCCCGACTCGAGAAGAAGACGAGTCAGATGTCCGAGGCCGGGTCCGATCTCGATCACCGTCTCGTCCTGGCCGACGGCGGCGAATTGGACGATTCTGAAGGCCACGCTCTCGTCAATGAGAAAATGTTGGCCGAGCGACTTCTTGGCGCGGGGCGTATCTGTCAACGCCGCCATGGTAGCAGAGTGACGGCGAAAGTCGGGACTCCCTGCAGCCGATAGGGCAAGCGACGAACGGCAGCTTTCGAGACGCGGTCGAACGGCGTCGCGAGAGCGGGAAGTTTTTTTGGAGGTACGGATGAGCAGTGAAAAAGTGAAAGATGTCAGCGACGACGATTTTCAGGCCGAGGTACTCGACTCGGCGCAGCCGGTCCTGGTCGACTTTTGGGCCAGTTGGTGCGCCCCTTGTCGGATGCTGGCTCCCACCATCGATCAACTGGCGGAGGAACTCAACGGCCAGGCGAAAATCGTCAAGCTCGACGTGGACTCGAACATGGACACCGCGGCCAAGTACAACGTCCGCGGAGTCCCTACCTTGATCCTGTTCAAGGATGGCGACGTCAAGGACCACATCGTCGGCGCCCAGTCCAAGGACGCCATCAAGAGAATGATCCTCAAGCAAGCCACCCAATAGCGATTATTGAATTGTGATTGGAGAACGGGTGCACGTCCGATCCTCCGGGGAGTGGCCTGGCCCTCGGGAAAGAGCCACTCCGCGGACCCACTCGGCTCGTCCTCACTCGGCGATCGTCTCGGCTGAGCCCTCCCTTCGCAGGTCGCACTTCGAACCTCGAACCTCGAAATGTCCAATGTAGTCATCGTCGGAACTCAATGGGGCGACGAGGGGAAAGGCAAGATCGTCGACCTGATCACCGACCGCTTCGAAATCGTGGCCCGCTTTCAGGGTGGCCACAATGCCGGTCACACGGTTGTGATCAACGACCAGAAAAGGGTCCTGCATCTGGTCCCCTCGGGCATTCTGAGGCCCGGCAAGACCTGTGTGATCGGCAACGGAGTGGTGGTGGACCCCTTCGCGCTTCGGGAAGAAATGAGGAAGCTGTCCGATTTCGCGCTGGAGGGCCGGCTTTTCCTGAGCAATCGCGCTCATTTGATCATGCCCTATCACACAGCCGTGGAAGCGGCCGAGGAGGCGCGCTTGGGCGAAGCGCGAATCGGCACCACCAGTCGGGGTATCGGACCTTGCTACGAAGACAAGATGGCCCGCCGGGGGATTCGCGTGGGCGATCTGGAGTTCGAAGAGCTCTTTCGCCATAAGGTCAGGGCCAACCTGGAGCTGAAGAACCGCCTTCTGACCCGTGTCTACGCAGCCCCGGCACTCGATGCCGACCAGATCGCCGACAGTTATCTCGAAGTCGCCCCCGACGTTCTCCCTTTCGTCACCGACACGGCCGAATACCTCAACCATGCCGTTCAGCAGGGCCGCAGCGTGCTTTTGGAAGGCGCCCAGGGGACGCTGTTGGACGTCGACCACGGGACCTACCCGTTCGTGACCTCCTCCAACGCCAGTGCCGGAGGGGCCTGCAGCGGGACCGGTCTGGGCCCCAATCGCATCGACGGAGTGATCGGAATCAGCAAGGCCTACACCACCCGGGTGGGCTCGGGACCCTTCCCCACCGAGCTGGACGATTCCATCGGCGAGCACATTCGACAGCGGGGCGACGAGTACGGAGCGACCACGGGCCGGCCCCGCCGTTGTGGCTGGTTCGATGCCGTGGTGGGGAGGTATGCAGTTCTGATCAACGGCTTGACCACCCTTGTCATCACCAAACTCGACGTCCTCGACGAGCTCGAGGAGATCAAGATCTGCACGGGCTACACCTACAAGGGAAAACCCCTCGGTCACTTTCCGATCGACGTAACGATGCTCGAAAACGTCGACCCGGTCTACGAAACCCATCCCGGCTGGCAGACCGACACCTCCAAAATCACCCGCTACGAAGAGCTGCCGCAAGCCGTCAAAAGCTATCTCTTTCGAATCTCCGAGATCGTCGGAACCGACATCTCGATCATCTCTCTCGGACCGGGGCGCGACGCCACCATCATCCTGGAGAAGAGTCCCCATCTGGCCGCACTTCTTTAGCCCCGCATTATTCGACTGACGGCACGACTTCGTCGGTCGTCGCTGCGCTTGGCCCGATCTGACGAGCTCTCGACGCTTTCGCCGCGAAACTTTATGAATACTCCGGGCTAGTACCTGCTTGCAAAAATTCGCGCAATTTTGCGGCAGGGGTTTTCGCTCAAGGCCCAGCGGCCAGCCGATAGACGTGAGGACCGCGCGGCGGCGGAGCAAACCCCTGCCGCCCTTCGGGTTGCGGCGGGACGGCCCCCATCTCTTTGTTGCGCCTCCTCCCCGATGTCCCGCATCGCCCTCGTCGGCGCCTCGATCTGGGGGCCGTCGCGCTCGCAACAAAATTACCCGAATTTTTGCAGGCAGGTAGTAGCGAGCGACCTCCGACCGCCGAGAGAGTCCCGTGTTCGTATTCGCAATCGTTGTCGTGATCGAACT
>JBFGHF010000366.1:0-4845 GCA_041578355.1 Acidobacteriota bacterium | reverse complement strand
CTCTCCACGAAAGCCTTCTGTTTTTCGGGATCGGCCTCGTCCAAGGCGCCTCCGAAGGAACCCGCGGCGGAGAACTCTGTTTCCCCGGCGGATTTCGCCAAGTTCTGGAAATAGTCCCACGGCTCTTCCCCGAAGATGGCGACAGGTTGGGAGTAGTGGGCCTCTGAAACACCCTTGCTGCCGAAAAACCGTTCGCAAACGTCCCACCAGCCTTTGTTGAACTGGGTCGAACTGAAGCTGACGTTGACGTCGTCCGGGTAGGTGAAGGTGACTCCGTAATGATCGTAGCAGTCGCCGCTGTCCATGCGGACACTGCGGCCTCCTTCTCCCGAAGCCTTGACCGGGTGACCGCGCAGAACCCAGTTGCACACGTCGATGACGTGGATGTTCTGCTCGACGATGATGTCTCCCGAGAGCCGCTTGTCCCAGACCCAATTCCTGAGGCGCGATTCGGCGGGACTCGCGCCGGGCCAGGCGGGCCGATCGAGCGCGCCTGCGTAATAGTAGGCCTGACCGCAGGCGATTTTTCCCAAGGCTCCATCGTGGATCCTGCGAGTCAATTCGACGAAAGGAGGCGCGTTGCGAATCTGAAAGCCTACATCCAGGCTCAGCTTTCCGTGGGCCTTTTCGCCAAGCTCCATCACTTTCTTGGCGCCGGCCACGTCCACCGAAACGGGTTTTTCCAAATAGGCGTGTTTGCCCGCCCGGACCACGATCTCCAGGTGTTCCGGATGGACATAAGGGGGCGTGGCGATCAGAACGAAGTCCACTTGATTCGATGCCGCCAACTCTTGGGCCGCGTCGGGGCCCTGGAAGAGCTGGGAGTTGTCGATCTTGGAATGCCCTTGGGAAGCGTTCAATCTGTCGAAGTGTTGATGGGCCTTCTCGAGCCGATCGGAGAAGAGGTCGGCCAGCGCGGTGACGCGAGCCGAAGTGTCCTTGACGAATCCGCTGGCCACCCCTGTGCCGCGGCCTCCGCATCCCAAGAGGCCGAGGCGGGGCGCCGAGTTGGCCGCGCTGCCTCGAACCAAGTGTGAACTCATGACCGACAGCCCGGCAGCCGTGGCGCCGAGAAACTGCCTTCGCCCCATGTTTTGGGTTTTCTTTTCACTGCTCATTTCTTGTTCTCCGTTCTGGAATCGAATTGCCGGCTCGCCCACTCCCAGCCCTCCGGGCGCCGGGAGGTCTTTCTTATGTTGTCATAGTCCAGGCCGAGTTTCAGGCGCCGCCCCACCTTCGAGGAATGCTCCGAAGCGGGAGCGCCAAGGCCGCGTTCGTGTCAGAATAGGGGCCGATGCGAGGCCTCGCGAGGGAGTGAAAAATGAGAAGAAGAAGTTGGTGTATTGGTCTGATTATGGGTTTGATACTGGCCGGGTGCGCACAGAGTCAGGAGCCGGAAATGAGCCAGGGTCCGGGAAGAGAGGCGGTCTTGGGGCGCTGGGACGTCACAGTAGAGGGGAGCGACGGGCCCTACCCAAGCTGGTTCGAAATCAGGGAGGAGGAAGGTGTTCTGACAGGCAGCTTCGTAGGACGCGTGGGGAGCGCCCGGTCCTTCGGGAAGGTAAGCTTCGAGGACGGCAAGCTCGAGTTCAGTCTCCCCGTCCAGTACGAGAGCCACCCCGAGGATATGAAGTTCACCGCGGAAGTCACATCCGGCGGATTGGCCGGGACGACCAACGCCGAGGACGGATCGACCCTCCGCTGGACGGCCCTGAGAGCGCCCGATCTCAAGCCTGCCGCGGAGTACCAGTGGGGTGAACCGATCCCGCTCTTCAACGGTCAGGATCTGAGCGGCTGGAAACCGCGGTCGCCCGCCTTGCCGAATCACTGGGTGGCGCGTGACGGTATGCTCGTCAATACCGAAAAGGGAAGCGATCTGGTCACCGAGGACGAGTACCGGGACTTCCGTCTCCAACTGGAGTTTCAATACCCCGAGGGAAGCAACAGCGGGATCTACCTGCGGGGTCGCTACGAGGTTCAGATTCAGGACGACTACGGAAAAGAGCCGGGGAGCCTCTTTATCGGCGGAGTCTACGGGTTCGTGACGCCGACCAAGAACGCCGGCCGCAAGGCGGGAGAATGGCAGAGTTACGACATCACTCTCCTGGGTCGTCATATAACCGTCGTGCTCAACGGGGAGAAGGTCATCGACGACCAGGAAATCCCGGGCATCACGGGCGGAGCGCTGGACAGTGACGAAGGCCAGCCCGGCCCGATCTTCCTGCAGGGCGACCACGGCCCGGTCAACTTTCGAAACATCCGCCTGGCGTCAGCTACACCGGCTCGCTGAACTTTTCGGCGGAGCTTTCGGTCGGTTGTTTTGGGGAAGACTTGGCGTTATTCTGAAGGGGATGGATTTCCAATCTCCGAGACGCGGGTCTGAGTGAAACGTCTTGGACTGAAGGTGCACTAATGGCGAAGATCGTTAGGAGGGATGAGGGTATGCGCAAGAGCGTGATTATGGGTGCATTGGTGATCTTTCTCATGGCTTCTCTGGCCTGGGGCGCGGACGAGCGGAAGCGCCTGGCGGTGATCGACTTCGACTTCGGGACGGTCCAGCGCTGGTGGGAAGGGAACTGGGACATCGGCAAGGGGATTGCGGATCTGATCGTAACCGAGCTGGTCACAGACGGGACCTACCGAATGATCGAGCGCAAACGGCTCGACGCCGTGCTGGGCGAGCAGGACTTCAACAACTCCAACCGGGCGGACCCGACGACCGGCAGCCAGATCGGTAAGGTCCTGGGAGTCAATGCCATCGTGATGGGAAGCATCACCCAGTTCGGCACGGAAGAGAAAAAGACCGGAATCGGGGCCATTGCCGGTAGATTCGGAGGGTTTGGCGGCGCCAAAGTCGGGACCCAGAAAGGCAAGGCTAAGGTTGCCATCGATCTGCGTGTCGTCAGTAGCGACACCGGAGAAATCCTGGCCGTAGCCAAAGGCATCGGCGAATCGAAGCGGTCCGGCTTCATGCTGGGCGGCTTGGGCGTGGGCGGCGGAGGCTTCGGCGCCGGCGGAATCGAGATGGGAAGCAGTGATTTCCGCGAGACCATTCTAGGTGAAGCAGTCACCGCGGCGGTCGCCGATATGACTGCACAGCTGATCGGCCTCAACGACAGGATCCCCGCCGTCAAATTCGATGTCAGCGGGCTGGTCGCCGACGTATCGGGCAACGTCTTGACTCTCACCGTCGGATCCAGTCACGGGGTCTCTCAAGGCGACACCCTGGTCGTGGAGCGAGTCACCCGGACCATCAAGAACCCCGCCACAGGTGAGGTTATCCGCGAAGTGACCGAACCGGTCGGAACCGTCAGAGTTAACGAGGTGGGCGACGACTACGCGGTCGCGAGCGTGGTGACCGGTTCCGGGTTCAAGGTGGGTGACAAGGTGGTCTCGCAATAGCGCGGGCCGGGTTTCTCGCGGGACCGTCTCGAGTCCCCGGGATTCGTCATACACCCTGACCGCTTGTTCCCCGAACTCGGGGCGGCACCCATGATGGAGCCGCGTTGGTGAGAACGCGGACAGCATCGGGCCAGCCGTCCCGGGTTCCAGTCCCGGGCCAGTATAGCTCGGGCCTCGGTCTTCGTCCGTTTGCGGACAGGTTTACTCCGCTCGCCGCCCTTCCTCGGTGATACACTTTCCCTCGAATTCGTCATGCCCTTTTTGGAGATTCCAGATGAGAAATAAACTTGCGCCCTTCGGTCTCCTCCTGATCGTCGCAGCAGTCGGAACGGCTTGGGCCAACAGCAAGATTCTGCCCTACAAGTACTTCGTCAAGGACCTCGACAACGGTCTCCGCGTCGTGGTGGTGCCCACCGACTTCCCCAACATCGTCTCCGTACAAATCCCCGTTCAGGTGGGTTCCCGCGACGAAGTCGAACCCGGCAAGACGGGCTTCGCCCATTTTTTTGAACACGTCATGTTCCGGGGCACCGAGAACTACTCCGCCGAGGAGTACAACGCCATCCTCAAGAATGCCGGGGCCGATCAGAACGCTTTCACCAGCGACGACTTAACCAATTACCACGTCACCTTTTCCAAAGAGGACCTGGAGTCGATCCTCAAGTTGGAGGCAGACCGCTTCCAGAACCTTCAGTACAGTGTCGAGGATTTCAAGACCGAGGCCCGGGCGGTGCTCGGCGAATACAACAAGAACTACGCCGACCCGGTGCGAAAACTGCTCGAGGCGCAACGCCAATCAGCGTTTCAGAAACACACCTACCGTCACACCACCATGGGCTTCATCGAAGACATCGAGAACATGCCCAGCCAATACGACTACAGTCTGGAGTTCTTCGACCGCTACTACCGGCCCGAGTACAGCTCGTTGATCGTGGTGGGAGACGTCGACCCGGATGAGACCCTTCGCCTGGTCGAGCAATACTGGTCCGGCTGGGAGCGGGGAAACTACCGCGCCGACATCCCCGTCGAGCCCGAGCCGAGGGGGCCCGTCTACGATCATGTGGAATGGTCGACTCCCACCCTTCCCTGGGTCATGGTCGCTTTTCACGGTCCCTCTTTTTCGGAAACCGAGAAGACCATGCCCGCCATGGACCTGATTCAGAGCGTGGCCTTCTCCTCCAGTTCTCCGCTCTATCAGAAGCTGGTGGTGAGGGAAAGAAAGGTGGACCAGTTCTTTCCTTATTTTCCCGACCGCAAGGACCCCTATCTGTTGACGGTCGCCGCGCGGGTCAAGAACCCCGACGACATCTGGTACGTCCGGGATGAGATTCTGAAGACATTCGCCGAGATGCGCCTGGAAGAGGTGCCCTCGGGACGTTTGGCCGACATAAAGAACAACCTGAAGTATTCGTTTGCCAGCGGTTTGGACAACTCCGAGGCCAT
>JBFGHF010000365.1:0-4889 GCA_041578355.1 Acidobacteriota bacterium | reverse complement strand
TTCGTGGAGGTGCCGATCAGAGTCACCGTTCCTCCCAGCATGGAAGCGAAGGCCATCGGAATCAGGAGCTTGGAAGGCGACCAACCCAAAACCCGACCGGCGGTGAGCACGCTGGGCAGAAACGATGCCGTGGCGGTCGTGTTGTTCATGTAGGCCGAGGCGCCGGCCGTAAATGACATGATGGCCGCCAGCAGATTTCGGTACCCCCGTCCACCCAACCTCAAGATGAGCTTGGTGAGCATCGCGAAGGCCCCGGTTTTGGTCAGGGCCCGGGAGAGCACGAAGACCGAGCAGAGAATGATGACGATGTCGCTGGCGAAGCCGGAAAAGGCTTCTGGCGGAGTGAGAAGTCCGGTCAGAATCAGAGCCCCCAACAGCAACAGGGTGACGACGTCGACCGGTAGCCATTCGGTCGCGAAAAGAAAGACAGCCGCTCCCAGAAGGAACAGGACGAGCCCGATTTCGACCGTCATCCCGATCAGATTACGGGAGTTTCCGGCTCGCTGGCAAGAACAATCCGATGGGCCCGAGAGCGCTCGGTTTTTTTGGATCTGTCGGCCTTCGATGAAGCGCCAAGAAGCTCTACGCGGTGGATAGGAAAAGCATTCTCTCGCGGTCTTGGCACCCTCCCAGGGCGGCCCCGCCGCCCTCATCGCCCATGGGACGGCGAAGACAAGTCCCCGCTGAAATCGAAACCAAACTTTCTGCCGACTAGAATGCGTAACAGTGGGTGAATGCCCTTCAGCTTGAAAGCTCAGGGGCCAAGACGGTTGCTTGCAAACTGGCCCGTTCAAAGGAGTTCACGTCATGACCCCAAATTCGTTCTCCTCGCTCTCTGTTCCCTTACGGATAACCTGCTCGCTTTTGCTGGCCAGCGGGCTCGCGGCCTGCTCGGCTCCGTCCGACTCGCCCGCTGCCGAGTCCGAAACAAGGGCCGGCTCGCCCCTCGAGCAACGGCCCCCCCTGCCGGCCGACTCGGTGGAGCCGGTGAAGATTCTGCTGCTGGGCACTTTCCACTTCGATGACGCAGGCCTGGACAGCTACAAGCCCGAGCATCGCCTCGACATACTCTCCGAGCGGCGTCAAAAAGAGATTGAAGAGGTCCTCCACCTGTTGGCCAAGTTCGAGCCGACCCGTATCGGGGTCGAGGTCCACGCGTCCGATCAAGAGAAGCTCGACCGGTGGTACGACGAGTTCCGCTCCGGCGCCGCCAAACCGAGTTCCAACGAGATCGTGCAGCTGGGCTTCCGGCTGGCAGCCCGGCTCGGGCATGACGGACTCTACGCGATCGACGCCCGGGGACGCTCCTATTTCCCCGAGATGACGGACGAAGAATGGACGGCGCGCGAAGAAAGCCTGATGGAAGGGATCGATCCGGCGCGGATCGAAGCCGAAGAGGCGTGGGAGGCGCGCTTCCAGGAGATGTACCGCTTTTTCGACCGGCTCAAGACGAGCCAAACCATCCGCGAGGCGTTGGTCCGGGGCAACGAAGAGAAGTTGCTGGCGGCCAATCACGGCGCCTATCTCGTCGGCGGATTCAAGCTGGGACGGGGTGAAGACTACTTCGGAGCCGACGCCAGGACCGCTTGGTTCAACCGCAACCTGCGCATTTTTCAGAACATCCAGCGAATTCCCCAGTCACCCGGCGATCGCATCCTGGTCGTGATCGGCGACGGGCACCTGCCCATTCTGCGGCACTGCGTGCAAGCCTCACCCGAGTACGAACTGGTCGAGGTTCGCGAGGTGCTCGCTCCGGGGTCACTGCTTGAAAATTGAGTTCTTGCTGTTCGCAGCCGCCTCGCACCCTGGCAGGCCGATCCGTTCCGGGACAAAAAACGCGGCTGATGGGGTGGGACCGAAGCTTCGAAATAGGATTCGCCCGGAGAGTCAGGACTCCCGCAGCTTCTCGACAATCCGGTGGGCCACTTGCCGCGGTGTCCTTTCGCTCGCGTCGACGGTTATATCGGCATGAAACTCGTAGAGCCTCGACCGTTCTTCGAGCAGTTGGGCCAGACTTTGGCCTGGTTTCTTGACGATGCCTCGCACCTCATAATTGTCCAGTCTCGACTGCAGGGCGGGTAGGCGGACGGAGAGAAAAACAATGATGCCGTTGGATTTGAGGTGATCCATGGCCGCTCGGGAATAGACCGCGCTGCCCCCCGTGGCAATCACTTGATTGCGACAGTCCAGTTCCAGCAACACCTCGCGCTCGATCTGGCGGAAGCCGCCGGAGCCTTCCGCGTCGAGGATTTCCTGCGGGCTTCGGCTCTGGGCTCTGATCATCAACTGATCGGCATCGGTGAAGCCCAGCGAAAGTCCTTCTGCCAGCATCGGCCCCACAGTGCTCTTCCCCGACCCGGGCATGCCCACGAGAACGACGTTTGACTTGCTTCTCGGCATGAAGTGAGGCCTCTCTCGTGTTCTTTTTGATCGCCCCTGCGACTCTTTGCAACCTCTCATCTCCAGCGAGGCAAGCAGGGTCCCCGGCGCCGCCCACAGCCGATGTCTCTCGACAAACTGGAGATCCCGGGTTCATTTCATAGACTATGAACGCATCCTGGCTTCTGAGCCATGAGTTCGGCAAAATTATAACGGTCCGGGTAGGCTGTCGCGCGCGCAACATCGCCAGGCGGCGGCGAGAGCCGCTCCAGCGTGGCTCAAGACCGATGATCCGCCGCACGAGGAGCAACATGATCGCGAATCCCGAAGCCCGAATGGCGAGGCAGGTATGCCTCGAGCTTGGCAAGCCCGAATTGGGCTCGCTGGTTGCCTGTGGACTGACTGTGGCGCTGCTGGTCCCGTTTTCACTCGAGGTGCAGGCGCAGACGCGGACTTTCGCAGGCAGAGCAGCCACCTTGGGGACCCATCAGGACCGCTCGGCTTCGCTGCAATTCGGTGACGTCGACGGCGACGGGGACTTGGACATCGTCGTCGCCAACGGGCGGCATTGGCCTCAGCAGAATGAGATCTTTCTCAACAACGGGCACGGCGCCTATTTGCTCGCCCGCCCGCTGGGCTGGGAACGGGCGACCAGCTACGCCGTCCGGTTGGCCGACTTCGACGGCGACGGAGACCTGGACGCGGCGGTCGGCAACGACCGGGTCCGCAACCTTATCTTCAAGAACGACGGCAAAGGCCGATTCGACCCGGCCACCAGCTTCGGCCGAAGCGACGCCAACACCAGAAACCTCACTCTGGCGGACCTGGACAACAACGGAGCCGTGGATATTCTGATCACCAACCGAGGCGAGGAAAACGAGATTCTGCTCAACGACGGCGCGGGCGGTTTCCCGGTCCAGAGGCCTTTTGGTAATCGGCGGGACTCCACCATCGCCGTGGCGGCGGCCGACATGGACTTGGACGGCGACCTGGACCTGGTCCTCGCCAACCGCGACGGTCAGCCCAACTTCGTCTATCTCAACGACGGCAAAGCCGGCTTTTCCGAGCCGATCCCCTACGGCACCGGAGAAGATGAAACCAGATCCGCGGCGGTGGGCGATCTCGACGGCGACAACAGGCCCGACATTGTGGCGGGAAACATCGGCCAGCCCAATGCGATCTACTTCGGAGATGACAAGGGCACTTTCACAAGTTCGGTCTCATTCGGGGACGCCGATTCGAGAACCTACGCGGTGGCGGTGGCGGATCTCGACGCGGATGGGGATCAGGATATCGTCGTGGCCAACGTGGGCGCGCCGAACGCAGTCTTTTTCAATCGAGGAGACGGTGCTCTATTCCATGCCGAATCCTTCGGCCAGAAGGACGGCATCAGTTACGGGCTCTCCGTCGGGGACGCCAATGGGGACGGTTACCCGGACATCGCGGTCGCCAATTCCGACGGCTTCAACATGCTTTACCTCACCCGACCGCGACGGAGTCGGCCATAAGGGTGGCGATCGATCATCAGAGAATCATCGGGTCGGGACGGTGGAACTCGTGAATGGAGTCAAGCAATGGGCAAAAGCGACGTCCAAGTCGCGCTCCGATTGATGCAGAGGGCGTGGACCTCTCGATGGGAGACCATGGAATCTCCCCCCGAGTCGAATCGGGAATTGCAAGAGAAGGTCCAGGGAGTCCGCCGCGATCTCGTCGAGGCGGTCGCCATTTGCCGCAAGGCAGGCGCAGGACGGGAATTGGTCGATGCGTTGCGAAAGCTCGGTCATGTCGAGCAGGACATGGGCCGCGAGGACGAGACCCGAGCCTTGTATGAAGAGGCGGTCGCCGTCAGCCGCAACCTCGGCGACGCCTTGTTGCTGGCTCACTCGGTCCGGCATTTGGGCGATATCCATCGGTCGGCGGGACGCTTCGAGGCAGCCGAAGCCAGCTACAGCGAGGCCTTGGCGCTCTATCGAGACCACGGCCGAGGGGGGAAACTCGATCTGGCAAACGCGATTCGACCGCTGGCGATTCTCAGGGAAGACGCCGGAATGGTCGAGCAAGCCATCGCCCTGTGGGGGGAAGCAGGGGACCTCTACGCCGAGGTCGGTGTGAAAGAGGGCGTCGAGGAGTGCTCGAGTCATTTGCGGCGCCTGAGCACCGAATAGCGAGTTGTCGCTCCTGGAGTTTGGTTCGAGCTTGGGATGGGCCCCACGCAGTCGGCACGTCCCACTTCGCATCTCGCACTTCCATCTCGGGCGTTCCCGACTTCACCGCGGCCGGCCATAGCGCAACGTGGAAGGTCCGAGCGCCCGATAGCCAAAGTCGAGACGCTCGAGATGCGAAATTCGAAGGCCAGGAATATTGATGTGGGCAACAAGGACACGCAAGTTCAAAAGGTCGACAGACTGCGACGGACGGGAGGGCGAGCATGACCGAACTCACCACACCGCGACTCCTTTTGCGCCAATGGAAGGCCGACGACTTCGAGGCCTACGCGGACTACTACGCCA
>JBFGHF010000364.1:0-4902 GCA_041578355.1 Acidobacteriota bacterium | reverse complement strand
ACCGTGAAACGTCGGAGCAACCGGCCTCCGGTAGTAGTGCTCGGCCTCGATCGACACCACTCTGCGCACCGGCTCGCGCTCGAAGATAAGCGACAGCAGGCCATTGTCCGGCGCCACGAACGAATGCGCCTCCGTGGAAGCGGCAATGCCGCGGCGTGCGGACCCCACGCCTGGATCGACCACCGCCAGATGGACCGTTCTCGCGGGAAATTCCGCGTAGGCCGAAGCCAGGACGAAGGCCGCTTCCCAGATATCGTGAGACCGGATTTCGTGAGTGATGTCGATGACCTGAGCCCCCGGGCACTGTTCGCTGATCACCCCCTTGACCGCTCCCACGTAGTATTCGCGGTTTCCGAAGTCGCTGGTGAACGTTACGATCGGCGCCCGTTTCATGATCGAGTCCCATCATAGTCGAAGAGTTCCTCGGCTCGTAAGTACGGTTTGACGTCCGAGCGGAGTCCGGTTTAGATTCAAGCGTCACATTCTGAAAGAACTCAAGACTGCGGAGGAAGAAAAATGAAACCTGTGCTGATTACACTCTTGACCATGGGACTGCTGGTGAGCGCCTTTGCCCTGCATGATGAAGGCAGCTTGGACGGGGCATACGAGTTCATCCGCGTGGACACACCAGACGGCCCCAACACCGATCAGAAGGGAATGATGATCATCAAGGACGGCTACATCTGCCATGTTCGCACGGCAAAGACCCGTGAGAAGCTGGAGCAGAACGACGCCGAGGCAGAGCAGGACCGGCAAGCGGCGGCCGCTTTTCGGACCGCCAACGGAACCTGCGGGAAGTACACCATCGAGGGATCGAAGGTGACGTTGACCTGGATGACAGCCGTCAACCCCAATTCTGAGGGCAATTCAAGCGAGTACGTCTTCGAGCGGGAAGGTGACAACCTGATTATCGCGCCCGCCGCAGCCACGCAGTTCAAGTTTGTCTACCGCAAAGCCGACTGAGAACGGCCCATGGTCCCGGGGTGGTTGCCGGCAAGCGAGGATAAGCGATTCGCGCGCCACCCCTCCGGGGCCACCCGTCCCGCTTCCCGCGCTTGTCCTTCTCCCTTCCGAGAACTCCAGACGCGCTGACGGCAAAGCTCGTGGCACGAAAAAGACAACAGGGGACGGAAGGCGGAAGACGGAAGACGGAGGACGGAGGACGGAGGACGAAGGACGGAAAAAAAACGTCCCAAGTGATGTCCGTGAAAGGCGCCGGGAAGCTCGAAAGGCCCTCTCTGCCGGCCTCGAGAGGCCGATCTCTTTACCCTTCGAGTGATCAAGCCCTGATGTTGCTCAGAAGCACCGCTCCGCGAAGCGAACTCCCGCGGCAACGGACCTGACCCTCAATGCACGGTGTAAGACCAGTCGGTTGGCTCTGGGGATGACCCAGAGAAGACCGGGCGGCAGCGCACCCTGCAATGGTTCCCCGCTTGGAGCGGCGACCCGCCAACCTCCTTTGCCGATTGCTCGACAAAAGCGGCTGTCGACCCCGGTTCCGCTTGCCCTGCCGTAAACGACTTGACCTGCCGAACCGCCAGCGAGACCCCCCGGCAGAGCCGACCGAAATCGGCTTGCCTGCGCAGCCCCTTGGCCACCCAAGCGTTTGGTGACTCTCACGTTCACCCCTTGGGACGGGCGGAATTATTTTAGAAACGACACCCACACTCAAGCAAAAATTCGATGCACCATTACTGTGCAGAAATCGGTTGGAACGTCTGTCTTAGCTATTCCGTCGGGTGCCGTTCTTCGTCTCACACATTATGCACAGACTTTTCCACAGAGGAAAAAAAAGCGCTCACTTCGATGGCCAGACAGGCTACCGATAAGTCCGATTTTGAGCGTTAAGGACGCTTTTCCCAGCCGATTATCGATCGAAGTTTCCGGAACACAGCAATGATGCCAGCGCGACGTTGGGCAGAACTCGGAGGAGCCAGGGCGCTCACTGCATTCTCCGGAGGTTCAGTGGACGACGAGATCGGGGTGTCTGCGGGGAGGCCCGTCCCCGGAGTCCGTTGAGAGCGTCTCTCAGGGGCTCCGGGCCGGGCCGTTTACCGGTCAGTGGAGGGCGGGCGAGGATGCCTGCGCCACCTACGGTTTGATGAACGAGGTGAAGAGCACAGCCTTGGTGCGATTCGCGTCGACCGTGACCACACGCAGCACAACCCCCTCGCCCGAAGACATGGAGAGGATCCTGTCGCGAAAACCGGCCCCCGAAGTGACCGTCTGTCCGTTGACGTGAGTGATCACCTGGTTGGGCGCCAGACCTGCGTCGTCGGCGAGGCTTCCCGGTGTGATGTCCAGGATGATCACGCCTTCTTCGTCCTCCAGGCCAAGACGCTCAGCGTCGCGGCGGCTGAAGGTCCGTACTTCCACCCCGATCTCCTTGGTGCGGTCGCGCTCTTGCCTTTCGTCGAGAGTGATGCCCTCGTCTCGTTCGCGAGTCTGCGCCTCCAAGGTGCGCTCGTCGAGTGTGACGGTGAAGTTCTTGACCTGTTTTTCCCGAATCACCACCACGTTGACTTCTTTCCCGGGGGGAGTCTTGGCAACCGCCAAGCGGAGGTCTTGAACCGTCTCGATCTCCCGGTTCCCGAACTTGACGATGACGTCTTCGGGGCGGATTCCGGACTTGTATGCGGGTCCCGACTCACCGGGCTTACCAGACTCGTCGATCACCTGTGTCACGATGACGCCGTCACCGTCGCGGATCCCGGAAGGATCGTCTCCGTCAACGCCGAAGTACTCGGCCATTTCCTGCGTCATGGGATAGGTGTTCATGGCCACGCCGAGCCATCCGCGCTCGATCCGACCCGTGGAGATCAGCTGATTGTAGGAATCGACGAAGACCGTCGAAGGGATGGCGAATCCGACTCCATTGGATCCGCCGCTGCGTGTCGAGATGAAGGAATTGATACCGACGATCTCGCCTCGCATGTTGACCAGGGGACCGCCGCTGTTGCCCGGGTTTATGGCGGCATCGGTCTGGATGTAGTCGCCGAAGATTCCGGTCGGCACGACCCTCTCGATGGCCGAGATGATCCCGGAGGTGACGGTGCGCTCGAGCCCGAAAGGACTGCCGATGGCGAGCACCCAGTCCCCCACCTTCATGGTGGAGGAGTCGCCCACCTTGGCAAAAGGCAGCGGCTTGTCGGACTCGACCTTCAAGACCGCCAGATCCGACTCCGGATCGCTGCCGATCAGTTTGGCGGGATGCGTATCGCCGTCGGCGATCTTGACCAGGATTCGGTCCGCATCGTTGACCACGTGATGATTGGTCAGGATGTAGCCCTGGCTGTCGACGATGACGCCCGACCCGAGGTTGGTGATCTTGCGCTCGCGGGGTCCGGGCTGCTGGTCGAAGAAGCGGTCCCAGAAGTCGTCACCGAAGAACTCGCGGAAGGCATCGGGGGGCCGGCCGCGCATGCTCCCACGCTGCTCGACGACTCCTTCGGTCCGGATGTTGACAACCGCCGGACCCACCGTTTCGACAACTTTGGAAAAACCCTCGTGCAGGCTGATCTGCCGATCCAGAACCAGGGGATTCCCGGAACCTTTCAAAGTCAGCTGTGCGGCCTCGGGTTGGCCTGCACTCTCCGCTGGATCCGAGACGATCGTCCCGATCAGGATTCCCACACTCAAAGCCATCAGGAGGGCGAGAAAACTGAGACCCGCCCTCGATCGAAGAAACTGCTGAAATGTACCCATTTAGTCCTCCGTAAGAACCGCCTTCAGAGGCGGCCGAGTAGAATTATTCGCCAGACGCACACATCTTTAGACGTAATAATTGACGCGAGGTTTTGCAAGTTTCCCGGTTTTTTGCCGCCTGGCAGAACCCTGCTGATTCGCACCTCCCGGAAAATTGGGGACCAGGGGAATCGGGACAGGGAAATCGGGGGAAGTTTTTCGCCGGGGTCCGCGAGTTCCCCATGCTCGCGCTTTTCTTTGACAACGCCACCCCAACAGCGGTATGCTAGCCAAGTCCGCGCCATGTAAGGGTCACTTGGCGGGGAGAAGTGAAAAGGAATAGAGACCCACGACCTTACCTGTGAGTTTCCCTAAGAATTAGCAGCAAGCCTCCAGTCGCACCGTCGACTCTTCTCAGATTCTGCGGGCCCTCAGGGTATGTCTCCTGGAGAAGAACATGAGTAACACGAAATTGTACGTAGGCGGCTTGCCTTACTCCACCTCGGAGGGTGAGCTTGAGGAGCTCTTCGCGTCCTATGGCCAGATCGAATCCGTGAGGATCATCACGGACCGGATGACGGGCCGTTCGCGGGGCTTCGGCTTCGTCGAGATGTCGTCGGAAGATGAGTGCCAGCAGGCGATCGACGCCCTCAACGGCAAGGACTTCAACGGCCGCAACCTGACCGTGAACAAAGCACGCCCCCGCGAAAACTTCGGCGGCGGCGGCCACGGCGGCGGCGGCGGATACAAAAGCTACTAAGCGGCAAGTGCCCTGACAGCGGGCCGAGGAGGGCGACATTCAGCCCCTCTTCGGCCCCGTCAGACGGGCAATCCTTCGTCCCTGAATCCTCCAAAAAACTCAAACCACCTTCAACTTGGCGTATTTTTGAAGCATCTTCTTGATGCCCAGGCCCGGGAAGCGGACGCTGACCTTGAGGTCGTCGCCGGTGTCTTCGACGTGCAGGACGCGGCCGCGGCCGTATTTGGCGTGTTCTATCCAGGCGCCGGTGCTGATCTTGCGCCCGGAGTTGCCGCCGAGGGGGAGCTTGTCCAAAAACTGTTGGACGCTGGCGGCGTCGTTGTAGGTCTTGCCGTTGTAATTGGATCGGCGGCGGCGGGGAACCGGGGCTGACCGCGAGGCGAAGGGCGACCGGACGCGAAGAAGTCGATCGGGGACCTCGCTCAGAAAACGACTGGGCTGTCGTTGCGTATCGTTGT
>JBFGHF010000363.1:0-4915 GCA_041578355.1 Acidobacteriota bacterium | reverse complement strand
TTCGCACGCGCCTACCATCGAAGCGCTCACTCCACCCGCTCCCGGCCCTGGCTGAAGCTCTACTGGGTGCGCCGCAACGCCGTCTACTTCCTGCGCAAGCATTCCCCGGGTTTCCGCAAGTGGCTGCGCTTCGGGGGCACTTTCACGGCGAGTCTTCTCTACTGCCTGCTGCTCTTGCGCTGGAAGAAGGCCGCCGTTTCGGTCCGAGCGGCCCGTGACGGGTGGAGGATGGAGTTCCCCGCAAAGTGAAGCAATCACCCGACGTCAGCTTCATCATCCCCTCTTACCGATCGCGGGCCACCCTGGGAGCCACTCTCGATTCGATCGAGCGGCAGTCGACGGATTCGGCGGTCGAGGTGATCGTTGTCGATTCCAGCGGAGACCAGACTGCGGCTTGGCTGCGCCGGGAGTATCCCCGGGTTCGGGCGCTGCAATCCGAGACCCGCCTTTGGCCCGGACAAGCCCGCAATCTCGGAGTCGAGCAAAGCCGCGGCCAATGGCTGGCCTTCGTCGACGCCGATGTGGTTCTCGAGCCCGACTGGCTGGAATCGATGCTCAAGGCGCTGCGGGTCCCGGGCCGGCGATTGGTGGGCGGCTGGGTGGCCAACGCCAATCCCCAAACGGCCGCCAGCCGAGTTCTTCATTGGATCGAATTCTCCGAATACCTCTCCGGGCTTCCCTCCCGGGACTGCTCGGTGCTTTCCAGCAGCAACTGGCTGATGCGCCGCGAGACGTTTTTGGGAACCGGGGGCTTCACAAACGATCCGGTATTCTCCGAGGACTCCCTTTTCTGCCGCACTCTCGGGAACGGAATCCACTTTGAGGGCGTCACGGGAGTGCACCACCGGTTCCGCGAAGGCTGGCCCGAGGTGAACGACCACCTGCGAGTCCTGGGTTACTGGAGCGGACGCTACCGAGCATCCCAGCGGGTAGCGGGCTCGGGCCTGGCCCGATTGCCGCAGTTGGCCTACCTGCTGCTTCCCTACCGCGCCCTTTTGATTTGCCGGCGGGTGGCGCGTTCGAGTTCGCCCCGGCGCTCGGGCTCCCTGCTGCTGCTCCCCTGGCTGGTTCGAGGACTGTGGCATTGGACCCGCGGCTTTCGGCGCGGGCTGGGATGAAGGGGTGGGGGGCCCCGTAGAGGCGGTTTCTCCGTCGTTCGCATTCGTCCGCGTTCTCGAGCACGAAGACAAACTTCCGCAGCGTCTTGTCCGCGTTCTCACGAAGGTTACGTGTTGAGCGTCCCCCGGCAGTCTGAGTCTGGTTTTCGAGAGCGAGGAGCGAGACCGAGAGCGCGGGCGAGACCCTGCAACCTGGAGACTTGTGCTGCCAATTTGAAGATGATGTGAAAAATGTCGGGGCATTAGATGCCCTTCGGATCGGCTCACCCACGCAATGGTCCGCCGGTTTCGCTCTCGCTCACGGCTAAACACGCACCACGAGCGCGGCTCTGTCAGGAGTGGCGTCGTTTACTTCAGGGAATCCAGATCAACTGGCGCTCGCCGATGCCCGAGTAATCGCCGATGATCGAGGTCGGCATCCGTTGATCGGCCTGGTCGAAAACCACGAAGGGACTGGCGCCCCGCGCGGTCTGCTCGACAAGGACCACTTGGTCGGGCAGCAGGAAGCCCACCACCGCAGCGGTCTGATCGACGGTTGAAGTCGGGAACTCGACCTCGATGAAGCGCATGAAGGAGAGGGGCGCCTGGAGGCCGTAGACGAAAGCCGACGGGGCCCGCGAACTGATGGCCACCACGCGGTTCATGGCGTTGTCGAGCAGGTAGAGGTTGGTGGTCCGCGGCGCGGCGCCCGCCGTCGATTTGAGCAGGATAGCGGCGTCCCAGGGAAGGACGATTTCGCGGCGATACTGCCAGTCCTCTTCTTCCCGCTCGTAGACGAACAAGTGAGGCTGACCTTCCAGCAGCAAGGCCAGTTCGTCCTCCCCGTTGTTGTCGAAGTCGAAGAGTGCCAGGGAACGGACCGCGCGCAGGTAGAGGGTGGTCGAGGCATGCAGCTTGAAGTTGCCTTGCGGCTGCCCGAGATAGGATTCCACGGAGGTCCCCACTCCCGAAGCCAAGCGGGCGACCACGAAGTCGTCCAGACCGTCCCGATTCAGATCCGTGATGACAACTTTGTCCCGCCCGTCGAAGGTGACGAAGGAGGTGATGAATCCGGGGAAGAAGTTGATCGTGCCGGAGTCCTCCAGGGCGAACTCCGTGGTCGACTCCCTGCGCGCCCTCCAGAGCCGCGTCGGGGCGTCGGAAAAATGGCCCGTGATCAGGAAGTCGAAGGCACCGGCCGGAGCTCCGTCGCCCCCCGATCCCACATCCGGCACCTCGTCGGGCGGTTGCGGCTGGGGCACGTCCGGGGGGACTTCGTCAATGGCGTCCGTCGGGGGTGTGTCGGCGGGAGGGGTCGGCTCGGGCGTCGGATCGACCGCAGGAGGAGGTTCGTTCTCGATCGCTTCCTGAAAGGGGTTTCCGCGGGCCGGTCCCAGGCCCAGAGCGAGCTGGGGAAAGAGATTCTGTTGAACCTGTTCGAACTCCTGCTGCAGGGCCTGCAGCTGCTGGGCCATGGCGGCCGGTACGGGAAGGGTGGCGCCGGGCGCCACGCCGGAAACCGGCGCCGGCTGTTCGGAGCGCTGCCGGGGTCGCTCACCCCCCTGCTCGGTCTCCGCCGGCGAATCGGGTCGATTGTCCGAGGGGCGCTGCTGCCCGCTGGGGCGCCGAGAGGGGCGCTGGGGCTGGGTTTTGGGCCGCACCGCTCGATTGGCCGACGAGACGGCCGAGCGCAATCCGGTGGGTCGAGAGGGGCGGATGAAGCCTCGACTCGACGCTGCCCGGGTGGAACTTGGTTCATATCCGCCGGAAGAGGACGACGGCGCACTCCGTTCCAGCGGCGCCGCGGGGGCGGCGGGGGGATCGACACGCGGCACCAAATAGCTGAACGTCGGGAGCGAGAGGATCAGGATCGAGGCGCCCAGATACCAGAGGAATCTCAGGCTGAGCTTCGTTCCTCCTTTTAGTTTCTTGCCTAATTTCACCTGCACCTCGCCCTGTCTTGCCCTTTCCTTATACTCGATTTGTCTTCGCCAAGTAAAGTAATCGGAGCGGCCTGTGACCCGAGTCACAGCCGGCCGGACTGCGGGGCTCGGGACTGCCGGGCGTGTTGCCCAAATCGGTCCCTTGGGCGGTAGAACTGGAACGGCAGTCGATTCGGGTGGGAAAAGCCCCGAAGGGGGGGCTGTGAAAACAGCTCAGGGCTTTCAGAAACTGTCTCAAAACTCCAGACGACGCTCGCCGACCCTTGGAGTGCGGGGGCTCCGCGGAAGCACAGACCCGCTGCCCTCTAATTTTGCGACTATTGAGTCGATTCGACATCTGTATGGACGTTGCGTTTGGGTGAAGAGGCTGATACTGTTTACGGCTTCGCAAACCTTTCCGGCTTGCGTGTAGCGCCGACTTGCGATGCCGCAACACCTCAGTCCAACCCAGCTCAAGGAGATCGTCGAGCGCGCCCAAGGGGGGTCGCTGGCTGATTTCCAACGACTGTACGACGAGTTTTCGAAGCCGATATATAATTTCATATGGAGGCTGATAGGGACGGCGGAAGATGCTGAGGACCTGGCCCAAGACACATTTCTCAAAGTCCATAAGGAGCTTCCTCGACTGCGCGACCCGTCGCAGTTCAAGTTCTGGCTCTACCGGATTGCGCGAAACGAGGTCTATCAGAAGCTGCGGCGGGGTCAGAAGGCATCCATGGTCTCGATGGATGACGACGAGGTCAACTATTACGACCTCTTCGAAGACCCCTCTCCGACGCTCGATCCGGAGCGCCAAGTGCTCTCGGGGGAATTGCGAGCCGTCGTCCAGAAAGCGCTCGATTCTCTTTCGCCGAAATACCGCGACGTTTTCGTCTTGGCGGTTTTTCAGAAACTCAGCTATCAGGAGATCACCGAGATCGTGGGGCGGTCGTTGCTTTCCGTCAAGACCGACATCTATCGCGCCCGCTTGGTGGTCAAGGACTACCTGAACGCCTATTTGAAGGCAAGGAAATGAGCTGCCAACAGAGACGGATCCAAATCGTTGCGAGGCTCGACAACAGCCTCGAGGCCGCGGAAGAACTCGGCCTGGATCGACATTTGGACGCCTGTGATTCCTGCTCCCGCTTCCACGCCGAGCAGAGCGCTCTGCAGAGTCTGCTGGTGGAGGGTGCGCCGGAGTTGGAGCCGCCGGCTCGCCTTTGGATCCGGATCCAGAACCAGATCGATCTGGTTCATCCCGCGGTGGAGGCGGAAACCCGGCCCGCTTGGCTCGATTGGCTCGCTCTGCCCGCCTGGAAGCCGGCTTGGGCGGCCCTGGGCTTGATGCTCGTTTTGTCTCTGCCTTTGTTCACTTTGCAGGAAAGCGTGGATTCCGCGGCACTGGCGGAATTGAACGCCTTTCATATCGATGCGAAAGAAAACCCTTTTCTTTCCGAGGTGATCGCACCGGTTGACGGAAATCCGTTCGAGAACCTGGGAGGATTGAAATGAATCGGATCGTGCCAGCTATCATCCTGTTGCTGGCGGTGTCGTGGGTGCCCGCTCAACAAGTCGTGGAGCGAGGGTCGCCCGGTGAGGAATTCGCACAGCGACCAAGCCGCAGCGCAGAGGACCTGGACCGCCTGCGCTTTGCCGCCAGCCAGGACGAAATCATCACGGTGCTTTTGGAGCAGGGCCGCGTGGATCAGATCGTGGTCGAGTTCGAGCGCATCTTGCAGTTGGGTTTGAAGGGGGAGGACGAGGAACTCGTCGTCAAGTCGGCCTGGAGAGTGGTGGAGCGTCTCCGCGAGAGGCGGCACTTCGCTGTGGCTCATCAAGTGGTCGACGCGACTCTGGAAGCCGTCGAATCGAACCAGAACAAGTACAGCCTCTACA
>JBFGHF010000362.1:0-4915 GCA_041578355.1 Acidobacteriota bacterium | reverse complement strand
GAAAAGCGGCTGGGCTGCCAACAGGCCGTCGCCGCCATCGTGGATCATCCCAAAGGAGCGTTCCGGGCGGTCAGCCTGCATCTGGATGCCCATTGCAGCCAAGGCCACCGGCACCGTCAGATGAAGTTGGTGCTGGATCATCTGGAAAAGCTGCAACCGCAGTTGCCGGTGCTGATCGGCGGAGATTGGAATACCTCCACCTACAATTCCAAACGAGCGACCTACTCGATCCTGGGCTACGCGAGGCGCGTCCTCATGGGTGTGAACAATGTGCTCCAGAATCACTATCCGTACCCGGACCGATGGTTCGAGCGTCGGCTCTTCCGAGAACTGGAAGAGCGGGGTTACCGTTACCGCGATCTGAACGAGCCGGGGGCCGGGACATTGCACTACGATGTGGAGGATCTGGCCCAGAACACCAATATGGGCGACTGGATTCCCGCCTGGTGTTTCTGGTTCATCCGCTGGGCGCTGCAACGCAACGGGGGGAAGTGCTCCCTCAAACTGGACTGGTTCACCGGGAAAGACCTGCAACCCCTCAGGGAGTCAGCACCCCGTGTCCTCAGCGAGATCCACTCGCGGGAAACCCCTCTTTCCGACCACGACCCCATCGTTTTGGATTTCCGGTTGGACGCATAGGGCGGCGCGCGGGAATCCGTAGCATCGGCTGCCCTAGCGCCGAGGGTGGAAACGGTGCAGATTCCGGTAGAAAATCTCGTTGGCGTTGGCGAGCAGGTCGGATACGCTCTGCGGGGGAATCTCGAGCTCCTCGGCGATCTCAGCGATGGTCTTGTTCTCGTAGTGACTTCGGATGAAGACCTTGCGAAGCACCTCGGGCAACACCTTGAGGCTTTCCACGATGTCGAGGAACAGCTCGTCGCGTTCGGATTCGGGAAACTTCAACAAAGGTCGGTTCATCACATGCCACCTTCCCCAAAAGGCTTCACTGCCTTTCACGGCGTCTGTTATTAAGACGCTCGAAGCGGCTCAAAAGTTTAATGTTCTGAGTCGTTTTCCGACAAACACCTGGAAATCCGCGCAGCCTAAGCAAGATGGAGAGCCGCTGGTTGGCGGCTGGAGACATAGGGCAAGGTACGCCAGACAGAGGACGCCCTATAGATAAAGCACTTGGTGGGAGTGGCAGAACGGCTGAACCTGCCCCATCAGGCGGTCCAGAAAATCGGGGCCTTCCTCGGCCAGGAACTGGTTGAAATTGAACACGCGCTCCTGCAGTTTCCCGTCGGGAAGAAGTCGATTGATCAAATAGGTGAGCTGCTCTTCGACGTGTCCGGTTTGCTGTTGGCGGTTGGCGATGAAGCGCTTGCGGACCTTCTCGAGTTGGTACTCGATCTTGCGGCCAGAGTTGCCCAACATCTCGGCCACGGAAGGGTCGAACTCTTGAAGGGCTGCCATCAATGCCTCGATGCGAGTTTCAAGGCCGGCGCCCAGCGCATCGAACGCTGCCAGGACATCGCCTTCTCGGCCCCGTCGCAGGAGGCTCTCCGCCAATTTCATCCGCTCCTCTCGCAGCACCGTCCCGACCGTCAAATCGTGTTTCGCCAAGAGGCGGTTCGATTTCGGGTCCACCACGGTGAAAGCCGCCCGGGGAACGATGATCATCTCGAGTCCCCAGTCGCGGCTGATGGCGTTGAGTTGGCTGAAGTAGGCTATCTCCGCGGGTCCTCCCACATAAAGGGCGGTGGGAAACAAATAATCCTGGAGAATCGGTCGGAGCAGGGCGCTGGTGCCGAAGTGTTGGGGCTCCCGCTCTGCCAGCCGCGACAACTCCTTCCGGTCGAACCGCAGTTGGTTGCGTCCCTTCACCTGATAGCGTTCGTATTCAAAGCGGATCTTGAAGCGCCGGTTGCCCTCGATCCAGAAGAGGAGGCTCTCGGTGTCGTCGACATGGACCTGAGGGGTGAAACCCCGTTCATGGAGCGCGCGGTCGCGCTGTTGGAGACGCTCGATCAAGGAGTCTCGGTTGTCGACAGCCAGCCGGTAGAATTCGCCGAGTTGAGCGGGATCCGACGAGGCCGGGTCGAAACAGATCAGCCCGAAATCGGAGAAGAGATCGCCCAACCAGGAAGCAAAGGCATCGCGAAAATCGGTTTCGGGCCGGTAATGGCGGCTCAGTCGCTCCACCATCCCGGTCCAGTGTTGATTGGTGGATCGAACTTGGCCCAAGTCGTCGAGGAGTCCACCGACATCCTCCAGCCCGACGGTGCCGGCCATCTGGTCGGGTTTTGCGGCGGAGCGGGAAAACAGCTCTTGAAGCGTCCCGTCGGGGTTGAAAAAGGTAGTGCCGGCGATCTCTTCGAAATCCGAGTCATCCGCGGCGAGCCAGAACAGGGGAACCGCTTTATGGCCCTGTTCTCGCAACAAGCGGCAGAGCTGAATGGCGGTGGCAGCCTTGTAGACTGCGTAGGATGGCCCGCCCAGTAAGCCGACCTGCTGACCGCTCACAACGGCCACGCAGTCCGAGTCTCCCAAGGTACGGATGTTTTCCCGGACCGTGTCCGGCGCCCCCCACCGCTGGGCCTGCTCGGCGAGGATCTGCACCATGCGGGCTCGCGGATGCCGCTTGGTGCCCAAAACGGTCTCTACGCGTCGAGCGATCGCATCCGGCTGAAGAGCGGGAGGGTTGTAGAAATCCCGGACTTTTTCAAAGTCGTAAAGAAAAGAGAGGAAAAGCGGGTTCTGCCCCGGCAGCTGTCGGTAATCAAGACACTCGCTTTTCATGAGCAACAGGCAACCGGTCTTTCGAGCAGTTCCGCGACTCCGATTATTCCGTTTCGGATGGACGATTCCATTGTCTTCTCGGAAACAGCATTCCGTACCTATCAGGGACGATTTACCAAGCGATAACGTTTCAAAACCTGAAATAGCGCGATCCGCTAATCCTACCAGGAAAGGGACGGGCTGTTCCTCCGGGAAGCGCCTGCCCGGGAAAGGGACAGGCTGTTCTTCCGGGTGGGGGCGTGCCGGATGGGGCGGGTTCCTGGGAAAGGGACGGGCTGTTCTTCCGGCAGGGAAAGTGGGAAGGGGACGGGCTGTTCCTCCGGCCGGGGAAGCGCATGCGGCAGGGAAAGTGGGAAGGGGACGGGCTGTTCCTCCAGCCGGGGAAGTGCCCGCCTGGAAAAGGGACGGGCTGTTCCACTGTGGGGGGTGTGCTCGCTCCGTGGACGCGCAGGCGCCGGTGCCATAAGATGGCGCCTCGCACACATGCAAATGCTGCTTGCACATCTTCAGGAATATTGGCTGGTTCATCTGCTGCTGACGGTCTACACGGTCCTGTTGGCTCACCACGCCTGGACTGGGAACCGCCAGACCCGCGGATTGGCTGATTACTACGTGGGCGGGCGGGCGATGGGCGGAGTGGCGGTGGGGCTTTCCTACTTCGCCACCTATTCGAGCACCAACAGCTTCGTCGGTTTTTCGGGCCAAGCCTACAGCTGGGGCCCGCGTTGGCTGCTGCTGGTTCCTTTCATCGTGCTTCTGACCCTGGCCGCCTGGGTGTTTGTCGCTCCCCGGCTGCGAGAGTTTACGGGGAGCGTCAACTCGCTCACGATTCCGGACTACATCGGGCTTCGTTTTGAGAGTCAGGCCGCGAGAGTGTCTGCCGCCGGGATCCTCCTTTTCGCCAGTTTTTTCTACATGACCGCCGTCTTCACAGGGATTGGAAACCTCTTGGAAAGATTCCTCGGGATCCCTTATGAGGCGGCGATCGCGGCGGTGTTTGTCATCGTTCTGGTCTACACGGTAGCCGGCGGCTTCATCGCCGTGGTCAAGACCGATATGGTGCAAGGACTGGTGATGATCGCCGCAGCGATACTCCTCTTCAGGGGAACCTCGGCCGCCGCCGGCGGCCTCGGAAGCATCCTTCCCGGCGCCGACGAGGCCTTCCCACAAAGCCCGCCGTTCTCCTTCAGCGGCCCGGTGCTTCCCGTCCTGCTGGGAGTGCTCTTCGCGACGACGGTCAAGGCTCTGGTTGAACCGCGTCAGCTATCGCGCTTCTATGCCCTCAAGGACCGAAAAGCAGCCTTTCGGGGGCTCTGGATTTCGCTTCTCTGTTTCGCGCTGGTCTATTCGCTGCTGACACCCATCGGACTCCTGGCGCGCCGCATCCTTCCCCCCGGGGTGGGCGACACCGATTTGGTCGTCCCCGAATTGATAGCCGATCCGGACATATTCTCCCCCGGTGTCGCAGCCTTCCTGTTGGTGGCGATGGTAGCGGCGGCGATGTCGTCGTTGGACAGTGTATTGCTGGTGATGGCTTCTACGGCCCAAAGGGACGTGATCGAAACCATCCGAGGCCCCGTCGGCGAAGCAGCCGCCTTGCGCTGGACGCGGATCTTGGTGGCCGTCTTTGCTGCGGTGACGATGCTTCTCGCCTTGCGGCCGCCCGGGGACATCGTCACCCTGACGTCCTGGTCCGGTAGTCTTTACGCCGCATGTTTTTTCCCCGCGGTCGTCCTGGGGCTCTACTGCAGAAGAGGCAACGGAGTCGCAGTGCTTTCTTCGTTTGGGGCGGGACTCGGGGTACTGCTCCTTTGGGGACGGCTGGAGCTCTCACAACTCGTGCATCCGGTCTTCCCCGCTCTGGTCCTTTCGATTGTGGCCTATCTTGCGGTCTCGTTTCAGGGCCGCGCAGTCGCAAGTCCTGCCGTGATGGACTTTTTTCGCAAGAATGGCGTATAGAGTTCGACTCTTTTCGCTTACGGAGCTTCGTTCGTGAGAACGAAGACAAACTGCCGCTGCGTTCTTGTCCGCGTTCTCACGAACGCGGCTCTGTCAGGTGTGCCAGATTCCCAACACAGGAATTCTTCGATTGGGGCAGTGGGAACGAAGACAAACTGCTGCTCCGTTTTGTCCGCGTTCTCACGAACGCGGCTCTGTCAGGTGTGCAAAATCCCCG
>JBFGHF010000361.1:0-4920 GCA_041578355.1 Acidobacteriota bacterium | reverse complement strand
GCGGCTGGGGCCCATGCGGGTGGGATGGCACGGACTTTTGCAGCCCATCGCCGACGGCCTCAAGTTCCTGCTCAAAGAGGACATCGTTCCGGCCAAGGCCGACGCTTTGATCTTTTCCATCGCGCCGGCCATCGCCCTGATCCCGGCTTTCGTCGTCTTCGCGGTCGTTCCCTTCGGGCCGCCGGGGATGTTCGAGGGAGTGATCCGGGCTGCTCTGGGATTGTTTTTCGATGCCGGGACGGTGGAAGCGGTGGCCACCAACAGCGTGGCCGCGGGCGGGTTCATCACCGATTTCAATGTCGGACTGCTCTTCGTTCTCTCGGTATCGTCGGTGGGTGTTCTGGGAATCATCCTGGGAGGCTGGGCCTCGAGCAGCAAGTACCCGCTGCTGGGCGCTCTGCGGTCGGCGGCCCAGATGGTCAGTTACGAAGTGGCGCTGGGCTTCTCGGTGATCGGGGTCCTGCTTGTGGCGGGAAGCTTGAGCCTGGTCGAAATCGTCCAGAGGCAGCAGGAGATGGGAGTCTGGTTTTTCGCCGTGCAGCCGGTGGCTTTCCTCCTCTTTTTCATCTGCGGCCTGGCCGAGACCAACCGGCTCCCCTTCGACCTTCCCGAGGCGGAAACGGAATTAGTGGGCGGGTTTCACACCGAGTACAGCGGCTTTCGCTTTTCCCTCTTTTTCATCGCCGAGTACGCCAACATGATCACCGTCTCGGCGCTGGCGGTCACCCTCTTCTGGGGAGGCTGGCTGCGGCCGTTTCCCAACGTCGCATGGTTGGGCTTTTTGGACATCGTCCCGCCGCTGGCGTGGTTTATCCTCAAGGTGTTCGCTTTTCTGTATGTCTTTATCTGGATTCGGGGCACGCTGCCCCGCTTCCGCTTCGATCAATTGATGCGCTACGGCTGGAAAGTGTTCCTGCCCATTGCGCTGGGCAATGTGATGGTCTCCGCGGTGGTGCTGCTGTTGATCCGCTGAGCGGCCGGGGGTTCGGTCATGAATCTACTGAAGAGAATTTTTCTGATCGACATTCTCAAAGGGCTGTTGGTGACTTTCAAGTACACCTACCGCCGGGTCTACACCGAGCAATACCCGACGGAGAAGCCCAAATTGGCCGAGCGCTACCGGGGCGCCCCGCGCCTCAACAACGACCCGGAAACGGGTGAGACGCTGTGCATCGCGTGTGACTTGTGCGCCCAGATCTGTCCCGAGGATCTCATCGTGGTCGGCTCTTCGCGGGACCCGGAAAGCCGCAAGAAGGTCCTGACCACCTATACTTTCGACACTTCGCGCTGCTTGTTCTGCGGGCTTTGTCAAGAGGTCTGTCCCACCAATGCGGTCGAACTGACCCAGGACTTCGAGCTGGCGACCTACGACCGCAAGACGATGCTGTGGGACCGCGAACGCTTGGAGAAGGGTTGGGACAGAATCGATGACGGCAAGAATTATCGCTAGCGCCTGATTCACGAATCCCGTAGCGGGTTCGCGGATCGTCGGGGGCTGGCTTGGCGAGGTTATGGAAGCGATTCTTTTTTATCTTCTGGCGGCCGTTCTGATCACTTTCGCGGTGCTGACGGTGACGGCTTCGAACCCGGTGCGCAGCGCCATCTATCTGATTTCGGCGCTCCTTTCCGTGGCGGGCCTGTTTTTCCTGCTGCAAGCGGAATTCGTGGGCGCGGTGCAGATTCTCGTCTATGTGGGCGGGATCATGGTGCTCTTTCTTTTCGTGATCCTGCTGGTCGACGTGGGCGAGTTTGGCACCCAGAGAAAAACCAGTCGGCAATGGCGCGCGGGAATCATCGTGGGCGTGGCTTTGGCCATACAGTTCGGCGTCCTTCTGGTGCGGGGCGCGGGATTCTTCGCGGTTCCGGCACGGGAAGCGGGCTTGGAGACGGCCCGCAGCCTCAACACCGAATCGGTGGGCCAACTTCTTTACAACGAGTACTTGCTGCCCTTCGAGATCGCCTCGGTGCTGCTGCTGGTGGCCATGGTGGGAGCCGTGGTGTTGGCGAAAAAGGAACTTTGATGATCGAGACAAGCCACTATCTGGTGCTGAGCGCCATTGTCTTCACGATCGGAGTGATCGGGGTCCTGACGCGCCGCAACATCATCATCATCTTCATGTCGATCGAGTTGATGCTCAATGCCGTCAGCCTCAACCTTGTGGCGCTGTCGCAGACGCTGCAGAATCTCCAGGGACAGGTTTTCTCGGTGTTCGTGATAACCGTGGCCGCGGCGGAGGCGGCGGTCGGCCTGGGAATCATCATCTCCCTCTTTCGCAATCGCGAAACCGTCAACGTGGACGAAGTGGACCTGATGAAGTGGTGAACCGGCCGCCCCGCTTCCGCGGGCGGCTCATCGAGTTGAGTACATGACAGCGTATCTTTGGCTGATTCCGATACTTCCCCTGGCCGGGTTTTTGATCAACGGCCTGGCGGGTCTCTGGCTGGTTCGGGCGAGCGGGACGCGCCCCTCCCGGGGATGGGTCTACAGCGTTGGATGCGGATCGGTCTTCTTGTCCTTTCTGCTCTCCCTGCTCTGCTTCGCCGAATTGCTGCAGATGCCGCCCCAGCAGCGTCAGGTGGAGCAGAAGCTCTTTCAATGGATTCCCGGAAACGTGATCCGCACCGTGTCGGGGGAAAGCGCGGTTTTCGAGATCGATTGGGGCTTGTTGCTCGACCCGCTGTCGGCGGTGATGATCCTCTTCGTCACCGGCATCGGTTTCCTCATCCACGTCTACTCGATTGGTTACATGTGGGAAGAGGAGGGCTTCTATCGGTTCTTCGCCTACCTCAACCTCATCCTGTTCATGATGTTGAGGCTGGTGCTGGCGGACAACTACCTGGTGCTCTTCGTGGGCTGGGAAGGAGTCGGACTCTGCTCCTACCTGCTGATCGGGTACTACACACACAAGAAGAGCGCGGGGGACGCCGCCAAAAAAGCCTTCGTCGTCAACCGGATCGGCGATTTCGGCTTCATCATCGGGATCTTTTGGCTGTTCAGCCACTTCGGGACTCTCAATTTCCGCGAGCTGTTTCATCGCATCGAGATTCTGGTGCCCCAGCCCGAGTTGGTTTGGGGTGTGCTCAGCTGGGCGGGGCTTCTGCTCTTCATCGGGGCCATCGGCAAGAGCGCGCAGATCCCGCTCTACGTCTGGCTGCCCGACGCCATGGAGGGCCCCACCCCAGTGAGCGCCCTGATCCACGCGGCCACCATGGTCACCGCGGGCGTCTACGTGGTGGCCCGCTCGGCCGCCATCTACAGCCGAGCGCCCGACGTCCTGCTGCTGGTGGCGACCGTGGGGATCGCCACGGCTGTGCTGGCGGCCACCATAGGGCTATTGCAGAGCGACATCAAGCGCGTTCTCGCGTACTCGACGGTCAGTCAGCTGGGCTACATGTTCACCGCCATGGGCGTGGGCGCTTTCGTAGCGGGGATCTTTCACGTCTTCACCCACGCCTTCTTCAAGGCTCTGCTCTTCTTGGGCTCGGGCAGCGTCATCCACGCCATGCATCACGAGCAGGACATGTTCAAGATGGGAGGCCTGCGCAAGTACCTTCCCATCACTTGGGCGACGATGGGGATCGGGACCATCGCCATTGCGGGAATCCCTCCCCTGGCGGGTTTCTTTTCCAAGGACGAGATTCTCTGGAAGACTTTCGAGAGCGGTCATCTGCTGATCTGGCTGGTGGGTGTGATCGTGGCCGGTCTCACCGCCTGTTACATGTTCCGCCTCATGTTCCTGACCTTTCACGGCGAAGAGAGGATGTCGTCCGAGACGGCGCATCACCTTCACGAGTCGCCGCGCAGCATGACGATCCCCCTGGTGATACTCGCCGCGGGCTCGGCGCTGGCCGGATTCTTGGGTCTTCCCATTTGGACTGGTCTGCCCAATCTCTTCGAGGGCTTTTTAGAGCCCTCCTTCGAGACGGCTTATCACGGGGAGCATGCGGCCCACCATTCCTGGTCGCTGGAAGTCGGGCTGGCGATTCTCTCGGTTGCCGTGGCGGCGGCGGGCCTCTACCTGGCCTACCACTTCTTCCTGCGCAAGACGGAGCGCGCGGCTGCGCTGCAGCAGCGTTTCGCCGGCCTGCACCGCCTCGTTTACAACAAGTATTTCGTCGACGAAGCCTACGATGCCCTCTTCGTCAATCGCACCAAGGGCCTGGGAAACGTCCTTTCCTGGTTCGATGAGAAGGTGGTCGACGGGCTCGTCAACGGAAGTGCGGCCGCAACGCGGATCACCGCCTGGATTTCGGGTCAGGCCGACCTGCAGATCGTCGATCGGATGGTCAACCTGGTCGCCGAAATCACCAATTTCTTCAGTGCCGTGTTTCGAAAACTGCAGACCGGCCTGGTGCCGCGTTATGCGCTTTCTTTCGTCATCGGGATCGTACTGATCATCACCGCATATTTGTACATGGGGGCTTGAGCCGTGGAATTCTTCATGCGAAACATCTTGATCTTTGTCTGCCTCTTCCCCTTGGCGGGCGTGTTGCTCATATTGCTGACGCCCCGTCGGCAAGAGCACGATGCGACGATCAAATGGATCGCCAACATCGTGGCCTTCCTCGGTTTCCTGATTTCGATCCCCCTGATCACCCACTTCAACGATCCCCGCTACATCGCCGAAACCGGCATGAGATTCGTCGTCAAGACCAGCTGGATCGAGGCCATCGGGGCCGAGTTCTATTTCGGGATTGACGGAATCAGCCTGCTGTTGATTCTGCTCACCACCCTGCTGGGCTTCATCTCCATCCTCTCTTCCTGGTCGGCCATCACCGATCGTCAGCGCGAGTACTATTGCTACTTTCTGCTTTTGCAGACGGGAATGCTGGGCGTCTTCATGGCCCTCGACTTCATTCTCTTCTACGTCTTCTGGGAAGTGATGCTGGTGCCGATGTATTTCATCATCGGTGTCTGGG
>JBFGHF010000360.1:0-4927 GCA_041578355.1 Acidobacteriota bacterium | reverse complement strand
TTTCATCCCGAATTCAAATCGCGTCCGCTCAAGCCCCACCCTCTGTTTGTCAGCTTCATCAAGGCGGCTCTCGAATACCGCGAGCGTCGCGCCCAGGCCAGGGATCTGGTCGAGTCGCTGGAAGGCCGCCCCGCGACATCGTAACGAATCGCCACCGCTGGCGCCCCTGACGCATCCGTCCTGCAGTGTCAGCCAGTCTCGCGAGCCCCCGTTGAGCCCAAGCTGCGGCCAATCGGCCCGGGTCCGCGAAGCTGCGCCGCTAGGCTGGCAGGCCCCGGGGCGGCAAAGGTAGAATGGGCGGGTTTGGTCCGTCGGCGGAAAACCATGAGCGATCAAAGCCCTTCCCGTTTGCGCGTGGGTGACTACCTGCTGGGTGGCGACGGCCCACTCTTCTTGATCTGCGGGCCCTGTGTGATCGAGAGCCGGGACCACGCCTTGTTTCTCGCCTCGAAGTTGCGGGAGATTTCGGAGCGGCAGGGAATCAATCTCATCTTCAAGGCTTCCTACGACAAAGCCAATCGCACCTCCATCGAGTCCTTTCGGGGGCCAGGTCTGGATGAAGGGCTGAAGATTCTGTCGGAAGTGCGCTCCCAGACCGGACTGCCAATCCTCTCGGACATCCACGAGACCGCCCAGGTCGATGCCGCGGGCGAGGTGTTGGATGTCATTCAGATTCCCGCCTTTCTCTGCCGCCAGACAGACCTGATCATCCGTGCGGCGGCGAGCGGCAAGGTGCTCAACATCAAGAAGGGGCAATTCCTGGCGCCCTGGGACGTCTCCAACGTGGTCGCTAAGGCGCGAAGCGCCGGGGCCGACAGAATGATGGTCACGGAACGGGGTGCGGCTTTCGGCTACAACAATCTGGTCGTCGATTTTAAATCGCTTCCCATTCTTCGTTCTTTCGGGGTGCTGGCGGTCTTCGACGCCACGCACAGCGTGCAACTCCCGGGGGGACACGGCGCTTCGACCGCGGGGCAGGCCGAGTTCATCCCGTATCTGGCTCGCGCGGCCGCGGCTGTGGGTGTGGACGGCCTTTTCCTGGAGGTCCACGAGAACCCGGCAAAAGCCCTCAGTGACGGGTCCAACGCCTTCCACCTGGATCGGCTCGAGTCGCTCATCGAGGATCTCAAACGAATCGACGATGTGATCAAGCGGAGCTCGAACGCGGACGGGGCCAAAGCCGGATTCTACCGTTTGCCGACCGACGACCCGCAGCGGGTGTCACAGCTTTAGAATTGAGCGACACCGGAGTGTCGGAGCTTAAGATCAGGGACCTGGAATCGAGAATGACGACCACTTCGAAAGACGTTTTCGACGCGCTGGAGACCGCCAAGACGGTCCTCTCGATCGAAGCGCGGGCGATTCTGGATCTGATCCCGCGTCTGGACGATTCCTTCCGAAAAGCTGTCGGTTTGCTGGAGAGCTGTCGGGGGCGCATCGTCACCACCGGTTTGGGCAAATCGGGGATCATCGCACGCAAAATCGCGGCGACAATGGCCAGTACGGGGAGCCCGGCCCACTTCCTCCACCCAGTCGAGGCGATCCACGGCGACCTGGGCATGATCGCCCAGGGCGACGTGGTGGTGATGCTCTCCAACAGCGGAGAAACTCCTGAACTCCTCGATCTGGTGGCCACCCTCAAACGACTCGATGTCTCGCTGATCGCGCTGGTGGGAAACGCCCAATCCTCGCTGGGTCGGAACGCGGACGCTGCCTTGAACGTGGGTGTCGACCGGGAAGCCTGCCCCCTGGGTTTGGCGCCCACCGCTTCGACCACCGCAAGCCTGGCCCTGGGAGACGCCTTGGCACTCACTCTCTCCCAGCGAAAGGGCTTTCTGGTGGAGGATTTCGCACGCCTTCATCCCGGAGGCGTGCTGGGAAAGAAGTTCGCCCGAGTGGGAGATTTGATGCTCAGCGGAGAACAGGTTCCCAAAGTTGGGCTCGACACACCCATGGAGGATGTCATCTACGAGATGTCTCGCAAAGGATTGGGTGTCACGACTGTAGTGACCGCGGAAGGCCGTTTGGCGGGACTCATCTCGGACGGCGATTTGCGTCGCCATCTACAGAGCGACCGGGAGAGAATACTTTCGTTGAAGGCTGCCGATTGTATGACACCCAATCCGGTGACGATCGATATCGAGAGTTTGGCGACTGCGGCGCTCAACCGAATGGAGACCCGCAAGATCACATCGCTGATCGTCACAGACCAATCCGGAAGACTCGAAGGCGTCATCCACCTTCACCACCTCTGGGGAACGGAGATGATCTAGGACGTTCTCCGTCCTCCGCCTTCCGACTTCCGTCCCACGACATCAATCACCCGAACCTGAGCGCCGCTGGAGCTTCCTCGACAACCTCAGATACAAACCGGAGTTGAGGCGCCGAGGGTGGTATCCTGCGCAGTATGCGAGTGAGGACGCTCGTTTTATTCCTCGTGGTGTCGACGTTCTCCCCCAGCGACGGAGGACAGATAACCCGCGACATGCAGGCCGTTGCGGCGGACATCGCGGCCTGCCTGGGCACACCCTGAGCTCCCGGGAAGGGGCGGAACTTGAATCGGAACGCACATCAACGGGTGAAGCGGTTTGCAGGAATCCTGCTCCTCGGTTGGCCTCTCATGGGATTCGGCCAGCACAGGGAACCGCCCGTAGGTTCCTCTGTGACGGTCCCCAGGATCGATCGGCGGCCCACGCTCGAGGACTTTCTCGGGATGGCCCCCAGTCCCGAGATGGCCGGCAAGATGCTCAAAGTGAGCGGTTTCACCCAGAGGTTGCCCCGCGACGGCGAGCCGGTCAGTCAGCCCACCGATGCCTATCTCGGCTACGACGATGAGAGCTTCTACGCCGTGTTCGTCAATTTTGACGCGGAGCCGGATCAGATCAGGGCGCGCATGACGCCCCGTGAGGATTTTCGCGGCGACGACAAGGTCGATCTTTTCCTGGATACCTTCCATGACGAACGGCGAAGTTACGTCTTCACCTGCAATGCGCTCGGGGTGCAAATGGACGGCCGCTGGACGGAAAGCGGGTCGGGAGGGAGTTTCGACAGGTCCTTCAACGCTCTGTGGCGTTCCAAGGGGAAGATCACCGATCGAGGTTACGTGGTCTGGATGGAGATCCCATTGAAGAGCCTTCGCTTTCCTGGCACTCCGAAGCAGGAGTGGGGAGTCGTGCTGATCCGCTGGATTCCGCGCAACAATGAGTCCTCCACCTGGCCCTGGGTGAGCACCCGCAGGGATGGGCGCCTCAATCAGGGCGGGACTCTCCAGGGGATCGAAGACATCGCTCCGGGCCGCAGCATACAGCTGGTTCCCTATGGTTTTTTCCGCTCATTCAGGGCACTGGACACCCGCGATCTCGAGAATCTGGCCTTTACCGGCGATGACTTTGAGCCGGATGCCGGCCTGGACGCCAAGTTTGTGATCAAGAACCGCTTCGCGCTCGATCTGGCTCTCAATCCCGACTTCAGCCAGGTCGAATCCGATGCGCCCCAGATCACGGTCAATCGGCGCTTCGAGGTTTTCTTTCCGGAAAGGAGGCCTTTCTTCCTGGAGAATGCTGACTTCTTTGAGACGCCGATCAACTTGTTTTTCAGTCGTCGCATCGCCGATCCGCAGTTCGGGCTTCGACTGACCGGAAAGGAAGGGCCTTATGCCATCGGAGCCTTGGTGGCCGATGACCAGGCGCCCGGCAAGGCGGTATCTCCGGAGGACCCCCTGAGGGGTTCCCGCGCCAGATTTGGCGTGATCCGGGTCAATCGCGACCTCTTTCGGGAAGCCACTCTGGGTGTGCTCTATACCGATCGCGAATACGAAGGGACCCACAACCGTGTTGGAGGAGTGGATACTCGATTCAAACTGAATCCGAACTGGGTCGCCACCCTGCAGGCTGCGGCGAGTTCAACCCGCCGTTTCGACGGAGAGAGGTTGGCCGGTCCGGCTTACTATGCGGCTATCCGGCGGGAGGGGCGCCAGTTCACTCACAGCACCGAGTACACTGACGTCAGCCCCAGCTTCCGCACCCAGCTGGGTTTTGTCAGGCGAACCGACATCCGAAGTCTCGAGCAGGAGACACAGTATCTTTTTCGCCCGGAAGGAGACCGCCTGATTTCCTGGGGGCCTGCCGTCGACCTGCGGGGGATTTGGGACCACAGTGGTACCCGGCTCGACTGGGAAGTGGAACCGGGGATGATGTGGGAATTCAGCCGGCAAAACAGCTTCGAGTATTCCTGGACTTCCGGTCGGGAACTCCTACGAACGCAAGACTTCGATGGACTTCCCGAGAGCCGGGACTATCCCAGACGGAGACAGGAGTTTTCCTTCAGCTCACAGTACATCTCCGCGGTGAACATCCAGGGCTCCTATTCATTCGGAACGGAAATCAACCTGGTTCCGGTGGAAGGGGCCGGCCCGGAGCCGGCTGATGCAACAGAAGTAAACCTGGTCCTGACGTTGAGACCCAACTCGCAATTGCGGAATGACAACACCTACATACTGTCCAGGCTGACCGACAAGGAGACCGGCAGAAGCATCTTCAATAACCACATCTTCCAATCGAAATGGAACTGGCAATTCAACCGCGAGGCCGCAATCCGAGTGATTCTTCAATATGACACGGTTTTGGCCAACCCGCAGATGACGAGACTGGAGACCCGGAAAAACTTCAATGCCGACTTCCTGTTTACCTATCTGATCAACCCCTGGTCCGCGCTGTACGTGGGGTACAACAGCAACCACAGAAACCTCGACTTCAGACCGGTAAGCGGCATTTTGACCTCGGATTCTTTTCTCCAGGATTCCCGGCAATTCTTTGTCAAATTCTCCTATCTCTTTCAGTACTGAGCCTCCCGGACTTCCTTCAGTCGGATACTGATCCGCATCAGGAAGTCTCACCCCACTCGATCACGGTTGGAGGGCTGGCGATTC
>JBFGHF010000359.1:0-4932 GCA_041578355.1 Acidobacteriota bacterium | reverse complement strand
GGCATCGCTGCCTGCAACGGGGCGTTTCGCGCCGGCCGAGGCGGGACGAATTGCGGGCAAGGATGCCCGCGTTCCATGTGTTTCCCGACCTTTCGACACCCTGGCCAGTGACCCTAGCCTTCTTATGTAATCAGGCTAGGGCCGATCGAGGTGTTCGTCTTCCCAGGAGGTGGGGTCTTCGATGGGCTCGAGGTGGGTGAAGAGGTGAACCCCGTCCATTTCGCCGCGCAGTCGACCCTCTATCTCCTCCAGCAGGTCGTGACCCTTCTGGACAGACCAGTCGCCGGGGACTTGCACGTGAAAAGAGACGAAGCGGCGCGCCCCGGCTCTCCGGGTGAGCAGTGCGTGGTATCGCACACCCGCCGCGCGGTAGCTGTCGAGCACCGATTCCACCTGGAGGATCTGGGAAGGCGGTAGTGCCCGGTCCATCAGACCGTTTACCGAGCGGGAGAGAAGACGCAATCCGATCCAGAGGATTTGACCCGCCAGCAGAAACGCCACGGTGGGGTCGAGAACGCTCCAACCGGTCATTTTGACCAGGGCGATGGCCAGGACGACGGCTCCCGTGGTCCAAACGTCCGTGAGCAGATGGGCGGCGCCAGCCTGCAGCGTGATCGATCGAAAGCGGCGTCCGGCCCGACTCAAGACACGGGCCACCACGAGGTTGATGGCGGCAGCCAGCAGCGAGAGCAGGATTCCCAAATCCAGATCCTGCAGGGCGCGCGGGTCGAGCAGCCGACGCGCAGCCTCGAAGAGGATCACCAGACCCGCCAGGACCATCAGGACGCTCTCCACCCCGCTGGAGAAGTATTCCACCTTCTCGTGCCCGTAAGGGTGTTCCTCGTCGGGCGGCTGCACCGACACTCTCAAGGCCACCAGGGCAAGCAGAGCCGCTGCCAGATTGACGATCGATTCGAGCGCGTCGGCCAGCAAGCCCACCGACCCGGTGATCTGGTAGGCTCCGGCTTTGAGGGCGATGGTGACCAGAGCGGCGGCAATCGAAAGCCGGGCGTAAGCCACCAGTGAAGTACGCGTCTGCATCGTCTGAGCCCGCTATTCTACTGTGGCGGGCCTTTGCGGGTGCGCTCTTGCACTGCGCCCTCTCGCAAGACAGCACCGCAAAGCGCTGGAATGTCAGCCCGTCGCGGCCGGGGGCGTGGACGGCACCACCCGGATCCAGACTGGTCGACTTTTTGAGACATCGTAATCGCCATCGTTGTCGAAACTCGTTGGCGAGATGGCTCTGAAAATCTCGGAAAGCGGGCCGATTACGATTACGAATACGATTACGAATACGATTACGAGAGCTTACGGCGGTATGATGTCGCTCGCCAGCCCCAACCAAGAGGGTGATTTCAGGAGCTCACTCTGCCTCTCAGGCTTCTGGACATCGGCGGCACCAGGTAGAGGGTCGCGATCAAACGGCCCAGGCAGACCGCAAGGCCGGCGGCATAGGCTCCCACCAGATCGAGCGGCCCGATGAACCAGGTCATCAAGATTGCAATGCCAATCACCTCGATGGCGGTCGCAACGCTGATGTGTCTGGTCCGTCGAAGGTTGACCATCATCGCCCGCTGAAAGGTCAACCAAACCGAGACTGCCGGGAGGATGGCGAGAATCCGCGTCGCATTTGTGGCAAGCCGGCTCAAATCCGGACTCAATCCCGAGATGTCTTGAAACCAAAAACGGCTGAGGGGCGTGAACCCGATCAGCATCAATCCGGCCGCGGTGGCCAGAGCCAAGATCCAGGCAAAACGCCGCAGAGCGCGATAACCCTCGAATTCCTCGCCGATGAGGGCGATTCCCACCTCCTGGTAAGCCAAGCCCACGCTGCGAAAAATGAAAACCAGAGAGGTGACTACGGGCCATACAGCCAGCGACTCGATCGCCATCCTGCTTTGGCCCAGGAAGAAAGTCACCATTGGGTGGATTCCGAAGGCGAGCAGCGACGTCAAGGCCAAGGGATAGTAGAAGCTCGCGATCTGCCGGTAGCTGGGAGGATCGGGCTCGTCCGGTTTCAACTCTCGCAGTGCCGGCCGGGCCATCCAACGGCTCGCCAACGCTTCGGCGGTCACACCCGTGGCCAGGGCCAGCGCGCCGACGTAGGTGCCCGGAATCGGGGCGAAAAGGTAAAGCGCCAAGGCGGTCCCGGCCATCGCCGTGAGGCGGATCACCGTGCCGTAGGCGACCCGACGCGTCTGCCCGTTGCGGATCAGCAGGCCCTGATAAAGCCTGCGGTAGCCGATCATGGCCGGCCAAGGCAGGAGAATCGTCAGCGAGTTGCGAGCCAGGTCGCGAACGTTGGGAGGCAGCCCGATCAGTTCGCCGCCGAGCCAGTTGAAGAGGGGCGGCCAGATCAAGAGGAGAAGCAGAGCGGTCACCGATAGACAAAGCAGGTATGTGAAACGGGCCAGCCGATCGAACGACACCCGGCTGCGGGCCAAAGCCGTCGCCGCACTCATCATCATGACCACGGGCGCTTCCAGAATCAGCGCGAAGGCCAGGGCGACCCCGTAGGCGGCAAGATTGAACTTCTCGTCGGGCAGCCGGGCGATCAACGCCGCCAGCAGAGGACCCTCGGCCGACATCATCAGCCAGGTCGCCGCCAGCGGCGACCAGAAACGCAGGATAGTGGCCTGTGTAAGCGGCCCGCTGGGGGAGGTCATATCGAAGGGGAAGTTGCGATGCGGCCGGAAGAAAGGAACTTGTTCCGAGGATGCCTTTGGGCCGGACTCAATTGGTCTGGCCCCGGCGACGAATCTCGGCTTGGACCAACTCCTTGACACCCGGTTTGAGGGTGGCGCCCATCTCGAGCATGTTCTCCAAGTCGTCGAGCTCCATTGCGTTGAGGGCGGCTCTCATATTCTCAAGCGGGTCGGCGGCCCCGGAGGGAGGAGGTCCGGTTGGCTTCGGAACGGCAATCTCCGGCTGCTCGTCCCCAGGCGAGGCTGGTGCGGTCGGAATCTCGCCCGAGGGTCCGCCGGACGATCTCGACATCCAAGCGGCGGCGGCAATGAAGCCGGTGAGAAGAATCAGTCCCAGAACAATCAAAAACGACATCAGGAAGCCGGGTCAGAGGATACTCCTCCGGCGACTTCGGATGCAATCCTGTCTCGGCTCGCACACCACCCCGGCGCCAGTGGCGAAAAGGCGGAGCCCCTCCCGTGATATCTTAGCCGCGTCACGAAAACATGCGACACGAAAACCGTGAGGTCATAGAGCAGTGAGCGATTTACAGGAGAGTTCCGTTCTCGAGGCGCTGGGTGCAATCGAAGACCCCGATCTGGGTCGCGACATCGTCAGCCTCGGTTTCGTCAAAGATCTCGCCATCGACGGCTCGGAGGTGGAATTCACCATCCGGCTGACGACTCCCGCCTGTCCCGTGAAGGACCAGTTGAAGGCCCGCGCGGAAGAAGCCGTGCTCTCCCTGCCGGGCGTCTCGCGCGCCCAGGCCCGAATGACCTTCGAGGTGACTTCCAAGGCCGGCGCCGCGGCTCGCGAACTGATCCCGGGCGTGCGCAACGCGGTGGCGGTCGCCAGCGGAAAAGGGGGCGTCGGCAAATCCACGGTGGCGGCCAATCTGGCCACATCCCTGCAGACTTTCGGGGCCCGGGTCGGGCTGATGGATGCGGATGTCTACGGACCCAGCATTCCCATCCTGATGGGGGCGTTCGAGCAACCCAAGCTAACTCCCGAAAAGCGCATTATTCCTCCCGTGATGAGAGGGGTGAAACTCATCTCCATGGGGTATTTCCTGCCCAAGGACGACGCAGTCATCTGGCGTGGTCCGATGCTCCACAAGATGGTCCAGGATTTTCTGGGACTGGTGGATTGGGGAGAGCTGGATTACTTGGTCATCGACCTGCCTCCAGGCACCGGAGACATACAACTGAGTCTTTGCCAGACGATCCCCCTGACCGGCGCCGTGGTGGTCTCGACACCGCAGGACTTGGCGCTCTCGGTCGCTTCCAAAGCAATCGCCATGTTTCGAAAGCTCCAGACTCCCATCCTGGGGATCGTCGAGAACATGAGCTATTACACCTGCAAGCACTGCGGTGAGCGCGACGATATCTTCGGCCACGGAGGCGCCGAGACTGCCAGCTCCAAGCTGGGATTGCCCTTCCTCGGCCAGATCCCGCTCAGCTCGGTGATTCGAGAACGAAGCGATCGGGGAGAACCGGTCGCCCTCGACTCGGATTCGAGGCTCAGCAAGCCCTTTTCCGATTTGGCCTGCGCCGTGGCGGCCCAGGTGAGCATCGCGAATTTCAAAGACGTTCCCTCGGTGACCATCGAGGCCTGAAGTCCGGCGCGCCGCAAGGATGCCCGTCTCTTCAAGCCGGGCACCGGCCCTGCTACCATCCTCAAATGGAACCGGTCCCGACACGGATCAAACTGAGCGCCCCGGGGGGAATCGCCGTCAGCTGGAGTGACGGGCACGAATCCCTCTACCCGAGCGCCTACTTGAGAAAGCGGTGTCCTTGCGCGCGCTGCGAAGAGCGCCCGCCCGAGGTCAGGGAGGAGACCCCCGGGTCTTTGCCGGTGTTGGGTCAAGAGGCGATTCGGGCCAAGGGAGCTGCTCAGGTCGGTCATTATGCCATCCAGTTCGTGTGGAGCGACGGTCACGAGGCGGGAATCTACTCTTTCGGATACCTGCGCGAAATCTGCCCCTGCGAAAAATGCAGTGCGGGACCGCAGCCCGAAACCGAGAATGCGACGTGACCGGGCACGATCGGGTTCGGAAAACGGAGACTTGACTTCTGAGAGCAATCGGGAGTCGGCCGGATCGTTGACCGTTGGAAAAGATTTCATCCGGAGACATTGATGTCAGCTGTCGAGGTCGGTCTCAACGCGGTCATCGCCGCCGTCACCGACGAGACTCCTCGCGTCCTCACCGTCTTCAGAAAAGAAAAAAAGAAGCACGGTCCGGCACCG
>JBFGHF010000358.1:0-4944 GCA_041578355.1 Acidobacteriota bacterium | reverse complement strand
CGCAGATCATCATCGAAGTGGACCCCGAACGGCAGCAGGCGTTCGGGATCGACATCAGCGGTCTCAACCGCGCCCTTCGCCAAAACAACATCAACCTGGCGGGCGGGTTCGTCGTCGACGGCGACAAGAAATACTCGCTTCGCAGCGTCGGCGAATTTCAAACTCCGGAAGAGATCGCCAACTTTCCGTTACAAGGCGGAAGACTCCGATTGTCCGACCTGGGCACGGTCCGTTACGACTTTCCGGAAAAGACGTCTTTTTCACGCCTCAACAGCGAGGAGGCCATTTCTCTCTCCATCTACAAGGCCTCGACCGCCAACGTGGTGAGCGTCTGCCAGAAGGTCCGCCAGGAACTGGAGCGCATGTCCGGCGAAGAGCTTTCCGGGGACATGTTTTCCTACCAGGTCTTCAGCGACCAGTCCGAGTCGATTCTGACGAGCATCCTGGATCTGGCCCGTGCGGGTGGATTCGGGGGTCTGCTCGCCGCCGTCGTGCTCTTCCTCTTTCTGCTCAAGTTTCGCAGCACCCTGATCATCTCGCTCGCCATCCCCGTGTCGGTGGTCTTCACTTTCGCCTTCATGTACCTGCTGAGGGTTTTCCTGGGGTCGGACATCAGCATCAACATCGTTTCTTTGATGGGCCTGATGGTGGCCGTGGGAATGCTGGTCGACAGCAGCGTCGTGGTTTTGGAGAACATCTTCCGCCACAAGCAGGAAAAGGGCAGCGATGCGCGAGAAGCGGCTATCAAGGGAGCCAGCGAAGTGGGTGTCGCCGTGCTGGCCTCCACCACCACGACCGTGGTCGTCTTCCTGAGCTTCATTTTCGTCGAGGCCTCCATGACCAGCCGCTGGACGCGCGACTTCGGAGTCGCCGTCAGCGTCGCCTTGGTGGCTTCGCTGATCGTCTCGCTGACGCTGATTCCGATGTTGGCCAGCCGGATCTTCACCGGTCGCGAGAAGCCCAAACAGAAGGCTCTCGTCTGGCTCACTCAGAGCTACGGCAGATTCATGACTGGGATGCTCCGCTGGCGATTCGTCTCACTCATCTTGATGGCTTTGATCGGCTGGAGTTCCTACATACTCATCACCTCGATCGACCGCGACTTGATGCCTCGCGTGGCGGAGCGTCAGGTGCGCATCGACGTGCTGATGGAGCGCTCCTATTCACTCGATGAGATGGAGCAGCTCTTCGCTCGGCTCGAGGAGCATTTGCTGTCGCGCAAGGGAGAGTTCGAGATCACTTCGGTGGCTTCCCGCTTCAATGAGGGGGCCAGCCGGCGAGGAACCTATCGGGGCAACCTTGAAATCTACCTGACCGAAGACCAAGTCGCACACAACACCCAGCAGCTTTCCGAGATGATCCGGGGTTCATTGCCCGTTGTTCCCGGGGTGGAGTACCGATTCGGGCGACATCGCGGTTATGGCGGGGGCGGAGACCTGGGCATCGAGATCCAGTTGAAAGGCGACGACCCCGGAGTGCTCGAGCTCTACGGCGAGATGATTCGGGAACGGCTGCTCGGCCTTCCCGGTGTGAAGGACGTCCAGACGGCGCTGGAGACGGGGGACGACGAAATCCATCTGCAGGTCGACCGCAAGAAGACGGAGCAGTTCGGGATCTCGGCCATGAGCGTGGCCCAAACCGTTTCCTCCGCCCTGAGCACGCGGGCCGTCACTCGCGTCAAGGGCGCGGACGGAGAAATCGATGTCCTGATCCAGCTGAGGGGCGGCAACCGGGTCAGCCTGGACGAGGTCGAGAACATTCAATTCGAGAATAACCAGGGAGAAATGGTGCCCCTTTACGCGGTCATCGATTACTCCTACCAGAAAGGCCCGATGGCGATCGTCCGCGAGGACCGCAAGGCGGTTCTGAGTGTGACCGGCAATACCGAAGGTGCGGGCATGTTCATGCTCTCGCAGATGGTCGGCGATGCCTTGTCGGATATCCGCATGCCGGCAGGCTACTCCTGGAGCATGGGACGGAGTTTCCGCCGTTTTCAGGAGTCTGAGGAATCCAACTTCTTCGCCATCATCTTGGCTTTGATCCTGATGTACATCATCATGGCGGCGCTCTTCGAGAGCTTCATCCATCCTCTGACGATCCTCTTCACAGTGCCTTTCTCGATCATCGGAGTGGCGGGGCTCTTCTATTTGACGGGCACCAATCTGGACAACATGGCCTATCTGGGCATCCTGGTCCTCTTCGGATTGGTGGTCAACAACGGGATCATCTTCATCGACCACATCAACAACTTGCGCCGACAGGGAATGGGACGCGACGAAGCGATCATTCAAGGCGGCAAGGACCGGGTACGCCCCATCCTGATGACCGCCTGCACTTCTCTGATCGGGCTTCTGCCTTTGACGGCTCCCTTTCTCTTTCCCGAGTTCTTTCCGACGGTGGAGGGACGAGCCCGGATGTACGCCCCGGTGAGTCTGGCGGTCTTCGGGGGGCTGACGACGTCGACCTTCCTCACCCTGGTCATCCTCCCCAACGTCTACTCGTACATGGACGACATCCGACGCATCTTCCTGAGGGTGTTCGAGTACCTGACCAGCCTGGGAGAGAGACCGGAAGAAGCGACCGCCGAGTAGGCCGTAGTCAGTTGAACCAGGTCTTCCCGTCCACTTGGTTCAATGGCCTGTTCGATATTCCTGACCTCCGAAGCCTTGGCGAAGGAGGTGGTCCTGCTGGAAATTGACGCGGTTGCCCCTGTTCAACAGGCCAACCCGCAACAGCAGCATCAGGACAACAAGGCAATGAACCAGGTTTCACGCCGCCCACTGGTCATTCATGACAGGCGGCGCTTGCCTTGACACGCCGCCGAGGCGAATCCTATATTTCGGGGCGGACACGAAGGGTAAAGAGATGCCTTTGTATGAATATCAGTGCCAGGAATGCGGACGAACCGTCGAGGTGATCCAGAAGTTCTCGGACGACCCGCTCAGCGAGTGCAGCCACTGCAGCGGAACCCTGGAGCGCCTCCTCTCCGCCCCCGCGATCCAGTTCAAAGGCAGCGGCTGGTACATCACCGACTACGCACGAGGCAAGAACGGCGACGGCGCCAAGACGGCCAAGGCCGAAGGCGGGGAATCCGCCAAGTCGGAGGCCGCGGACAAGCCTTCCAAAGAGGCCAAGACCGCCACCGACAGCACTTCCAGTGCCAAGTCTTTCAAGACGGAATCGAAAAAGGAAAGCCCTCCACCTTCGAAGTGACCTCACCTCTTCTCTCGGAAAGACAACTGTGAAAGTTCTTCTCGTGGGTTCGGGAGGCCGGGAACACGCCCTGGCCTGGAAACTGTCTCGGAGCCCGGACTTGACGCAGCTGTACTGCGCCCCCGGAAGCCCCGGGATCGAGAAAGAAGGCGCTCGAAGCGTGCCCGTTGCCGCCTCTGATCTTGCGGGGCTGCTGGATTTCGCCCAGCGGGAAAAAATCGATTTGACCGTGGTCGGTCCCGAGGCGCCTCTGGTCGCGGGGATCGCCGATCTTTTCGAATCGAAGGGATTGCGCGTGGCCGGTCCCTCCCGGCAGGCTGCGGCCTTGGAAGGGAGCAAGGTCTTCGCCAAGGAGTTCCTGCTTGCTCACGACATCCCGACCGCCGCCAGTCAAGTCTATCGAGACGCCGATTCCGCCGAAGCCGACTTGGCCAAGGGCCTGTTCGATTACCCGGTGGTTCTCAAGGCCGACGGTCTGGCTGCGGGCAAGGGAGTCATCATCTGCCACGATCTGGAGGAGAGCCGGAGTGCGGTGGATGTCTTGATGCGGGAGCGCCGCTTCGGGGACGCCGGAAACAGAGTTTTGATCGAGGAATTCCTGCGAGGCGAAGAAGCATCCTTCATGGTCTTCACCGACGGCAGCCGAATCCTGCCGATGGTTGCTTCCCAGGACCACAAGGCGGCCTATGACGGAGACAAGGGCCCCAACACTGGAGGGATGGGCGCTTACTCGGACGACACGATTCTCTCCGATCGGCTCAAGGCCCGTATCATGAGCGAGATCGTGGAGCCGACGGTGGCCGGGATGGCGAGGCGGGGAACTCCCTTCAAGGGCATCCTCTATGCCGGTTTGATGCTGACGGACAACGGACCCAAGGTCCTGGAGTTCAATGTCCGCTTCGGCGACCCCGAAGCCCAGGCCGTATTGCCCCGCCTGGACAGCGATTTGTTGGAGGTGCTGGACTGTCTTGCCGCCGGAGATCTCTCCGGGCAGACTCTGCAATGGAGTCCCGATCCCGTGGTTTGTGTGGTGCTGGCCGCTCAAGGCTATCCCGGCTCGCACCCCAAGGGGACGGAGATCTCCGGGTTGGACCTGGCTGGTGAGGGCGGCGGAACACTGATTTTTCACTCGGGCACGGCTTGGGAGGAGGGTCGACTGGTGACCGCTGGAGGGCGGGTGCTGGGGGTGACCGCCCGGTCCTCCAGCCTGGACGGCGCCATCATGAGCGCCTACGAGGCGGTCAACAAGATCTACTTCTCGGGCATGTTCTGCAGGCGCGACATTGCGGCCAAAGGCCTGGCCCGAGCCGAGGCCGCGCGTCTTTCAGATGACTCCTAGCCGGGATGATTCATCAGGCTTCGTGGCGAGGCGTCGAAAGCGCCGCGCTGGCACCCTGTCCGCCAAAGCCTTGGCGGAGGAGAAAGGCGTTCCTCCCGAGAACCCCGCAGGCGCAGTCATGCACTACGTCGAGGAGGGCGAGAGCGGGCAACGCAGCCAGCGCGGATGATAACGGCACCGCAGCAGAAGGCTGGTGACTAGTCCCGGCTAGCAAAAAACAAGGAAACCGTCGATGACTGAACCGAAAGTTGGAATCCTGATGGGGAGTGCTTCGGACTCGGAGATCATGGCCGAGTCGAGCCGGATCCTGGAGCAATTTGGAGTGCCCTGCGAGGTGAAGATCTTGTCTGCCCATCGCTCGCCCCAGAAGACATTGGAATACGCGTCGCAGG